>JAEMPZ010000170.1 GCA_022759065.1 Acidobacteriota bacterium
CGGCTTGACGGGCGTTCCGGGCTGGTTTACGATTGTTGTCACAAGGGGGCGATGGTTTAAAAAGGCGCTTTCAATTCGCGAAACCGGTGTTGTAACCATTTTCACGAGTTGAATTAAAGATTTGCTGGAGGGCGTCATGTCGCGATTGTCCATCAAGCTGTTCGGGCCTCTTTTGGTCGCAACCATAACGGTTATTGCCTTTGGGGGAGTTTTGGCGTTCGCGCAAGTAAAGGTGAAGCCCAAGCCAGACCTGGGTTTTCTCGACCGTCTTGAGGGCCGTTTGGAAAGGGACCTGGACGTGGCGCGCGCCGACCAGGCAAACAACAAGAAGACCCTGGATGATGCCAGGGCGCTCTTGTCCCGGGCACAGGCGTCCAAGAGTCCGGCCGCCGTTTCAGGCGCCGAGCGGGCGGTGAGCCTTGCCGAGCAGGCCTTGCAGAAGAACCAGCTGCGCGAACAGCGGGTCCTGCGCGCCATCGGCTGGGTGCAAAAGCTGAAAGAGAGCGCCGCCGCCGTTGGTCCAATCGGCGCCTTTATGCCGAGGGCGGAAGGGACCGTGGAGGTCGAGCCCAAGGATGGAGGGCCTCCTCGCAAGCTTTCCGGCGACGTGCCACCAGTTGCAGGGCCTGGCGACACTGTGAAGACCGGCGCGGACGGCAGAGCGGACCTGCTCCTTCCAAACGGGAGCACTCTCAACCTGGATGCCGCCTCCGCCGTCACGCTTCTTGATGATGGCCTCAATCTGCTATTCGGCCAGATCAGAGCCAAAGTCCAGCACGTCATGGGGCAAAGATTCGATGTAAGAACGCCAACTGCCATCTGCGGCGTGCGCGGAACCGACTTCATCGTGCGCGAGAAGGCCGGGAAACCGGCGAGCCTTGTAGTCATCGAGGGGCAGGTTGCATTCAGCGACATCAAAGGAATAAAGACGGTGCTAGTGAACGCGGGCCAGCAAAGTTATCTGCTGCCTGACGGGACGCCGGCTGAGCCAACAAGAGCGAATATCCATGACATGCCAAAGTGGTGGGAGGAGCAGCCATGAAGCTCGGCATGCCTGGATTTGCCATTTTTGCATTTCTGTGGGCACTGTTGGCGTCAGGCGCGCCCGCGATGGCGCAGACTCCTGAAATAGACTGCCAAGGAACCCTTCAGGCCTGGGCGATTGACCGAGTTACGCCGGGAATGCAGGAGTTCATGGCCACGCATCACTGTTCTTGCCCGTGCAGCACCTGCGAGCCAAATTGCACAGCCATCGGCTCCGCCCCCGCCGCCCCGTGGTCGGGCAGCCACGTCACGCACGCCACCAGTTCACAGATGTTCGCCGCGCAGATGGTCGGCCAAATGATCGGCCAGATCATAGCGTCGGCTTTCGCCGAGCCCAAGGTTGACGAGGCCGCCCTCGCGGCGCAAAAGCAAAAAGAGGAAGAAGAACGGAAGAAGGCCGAGGCGGAAAAACAGAAGCTGCTCGCCGCTTGGAAAGCCAAGCAAGCTCAAGCGGAAAAGGATCGCCAGGCCGCGCAAGCACAGAACCAGCAGGCCGGGAACGATCTTCTCAACCATATGCAGACCTTCGACGGCACCGGGGCCTCTTCTCAAACGCTCGCCGTTGAACCGGTCGCGGGCGCGTTTGGAACAATGCAATTGAAGCCGATCACCGCCTCTTCAGGAGCTGAATTCAAACCGATGTCGCGCGCCAGCTATGACACATCGGGCTTAAAGGATTGGCAGAGGGCGCTGTGCGCGGCCTACCTTTCCCAGAGCGCCCTTTCGGTCGTAAGGACCGATCCCGAACAGGCGCGCTATTTCGATGATCAGGCCGCGCTCGCGATGTCCGGCCAGCCGATCGAGGTGCGTTGCCAGTTCCCAAAAATGGCCGAGCCGCCCCAACCGCAAGCCGGTTCAAGCGCGTCAATGGACAAGACCGTGAAGGCCATCGAGTTTGTCCAGGCGCGCGCCAAGGACCTTCAAGACATCGAGACCAAGCTTCAAAAAGCCAAGTCCGAAAAGAGCGGGGCTGAATCTATGCGGAAGCAGGCCGAGGAAGCGCTGGCCCAGGCCCAAACGCAAAAAGCGCAGGCAAAGCCTGATGACGCGGCTTTGCTCGCTGAAATTGCGCGCAAAATCAACGAAGCGCAGTGCCAGCTCAACGACGCCAACAACAAGCTGGATGCCTTGTCCAAAGAGACCGATGAACTTTACCAGCAGAAAGAGTCCATCCGCCAGGAGCTTCAGAACGTGCAGCAGCAGGTACAGGGAGCGCAGTGAAAATTATGAATTACGAATGTTGAAGGAAAAAGAAGTACCTCACTTCATCCTTCAACCTTCATACTTCATACTTACTCCATTGATCGGAGGGGTCAGATGCAGAAGGTTCGCGCTATCAGCATCGTGGTTTTGTTGGTTGTCTTGGCCGCCGTGCCCGCCTTGGCTGGTTTCGGCCAGATAAACGCCACAACCAAGTGGCTCCAGGGAAAACAGGCCTTCCTTGCGGGGAACTACTCCCAGGCGATCGCCATCTGGACCGAGGAAAGCGTCGTCAAGTACAACGTGAGCGACCCAGGATATTACTACTGGCTCGCCAACGCATACGCGAGGACAGGGGCCAACGACAAGGCGGTCGAGACGGCCAAGAAGGGATTGGCTCTTGGGCCAAAGGCGGGGGATCCCAACGTAGTCGGCAATCTGCAGTGGGTCCTCGGCCAGGCTTACAACGGATTGAAGCAGTACGACTCGGCCCTGGCCGCTGCCCAGGCGGCCATAGCAGCCCAGCCACAGGATCCGGACAATTACAACCTCCTTGCCAATATCTACATGGACATGGAGAAATACGACGACGCCATGACCGCGGCCAAGAGAATGGTTGAGATGAAGCCTTCCCCGGCCGGCTACTCCACAATAGCGCTCTGCTGCTATAGGAAGGGCGATCTCGACAGCGCCCTGGATAACATTAACAAGGGGCTGGCGCTGGCGCCGCAGGACGCCAATCTCTTGATGGGCCAGGGGCGGATATACTTTGACAAGTTCCTCTTCGATCAGGCGGCATCCTCCTATTCAAAGGCTCTGGAGGCTAAAGCTCAAGACGCCCGAAGCTGGATCGCCCTTTGCAGATACTACCAGGGCAGATACGACGACGCGCTGGCTCAGGTGGACGCCGGCGCCACCAACGCCCAACAAGGGCAGGTGGGGCTTAACTTGAAGCTGAACGAGCATAACGCGATCGCGGTCGCCTCTGTAGAGCCTCAGAGCCCGGCGGCCGAAGCAGGCCTTCAGCCTGAAGATTGGATCATGGAGATCAACGGCGAGAAAACCTACAAAGGCATGGTTAACATCACCCCTCTCCTGACGGTTGACGAGGCTGCGGCCAAACTGCGCGGCGCGCCTGGAACGTCAGTTGAATTAAAGCTCTGGCGGTCATCTGGGAAGGTATTGCCGTTCAAGCGGACCGTCGTCCGAAAGGTCATTGTGCCTCCCTCCTCCGCTCTCGATTACGCCATTCAATCGCTTGCTTTGAGAGCAAAAGGCGATTCCGACAAAGCGCTCTCGATAGCCGAGAAGGCGGCCGGCCTGGATTCCTCCAGCGAATGGGCGCAGCTGGCCCTTGGTTTCGCCCTTTTGGACAAAGGCAGATACGATGAGGCTTTAACCGCATTACAGCACAACGCCACGGGGCTAACCATTCCATACAGGCAGTTGGGACGGGCAATCTGTTTCGCGAAGAAGGGCGATCTCAAGGGAGCCGCCGACATCTATTTTGGAGATATCGCCGGGATGGGTTCGCTGGCAAAAACGCTAGACGCCCGCTGCGTCCCCCTCTGGCATGAAAGGGGCGCCCTGCTTGGGTTATTGCAGCCAACAATTCACGGCCACCTTGATCAGGCAAAGAAGCTTGAAGCGGAGGGCAAATACGCCGATGCGCTGCCTGAATACGCGCAGGCGCTCCGCTTCGCGGCGGACGACAAAGAGGCCGCGGAGTTGCGCGGCGCCATCTTCGCCGCCGCATCGAAGATGCCAACTCCTCCCGAGCTGCCGGAAGACGCGCGCGAGAGGGTGGTCAGGGGCGAGACGCTCATTAAGGACGGCGACCTTGCCGCGGCAGTAAAGGAATTCAACGAGGCTATCGGCCTGGCGCCCTATATGCCGAAGCTCTATTACAACGCGGCGCTTCTAAACGGCCAGCTCAAGCGGTACGCCGAGGCCATAAGGCTGATGAACATTTACTTGCAGGGCGCTCCCGACGCACCGGACGCCCGAGCAGCTAAGGACGAAATCATCAAATGGAAGCTCGAAATGGAACGGCAGGGGAAGTAAAGGCTTTTCGCCATAAAAGCACAAAGGAGTGAGCAAATGAGAGCATTTCGTTTCTTGGCGTTCTTCCTGGCTGTTTCTCTCGCTTTTTCGGCCCCGGCCGCGGCGGGCTTCATTCAAGCCATGGCGGCTGTTCATTTCCAGCAGGGCCAAAAGGCTTTCAACGCGGGAGATTTCGACAAGGCAATCAAAATATGGACCGAGCCCAGCGTGGAGAACGTCTACAGAAACGACCCTGGTTACTGGGACTGGCTGGCCAAGGCCTACCGCGGGGCGAAGCTATATGACAAAGCCCTCGCGATGGCACAAAAGGGGCTTAGCCTGCAACCTGCCGACCCAAACGTGGCCGCGGAGTTAAACGCCCTTTTAGCGCTCACCTATGAAGACATGGGCCAGTACCAACAGGCGATCGCGCCCGCTCAAGCCATAATAGCTGCGGCTCCGAAAGAACCAATGGCATACCTGATCCTCGGGAAAATCTACTTGGACATGAACCGCTTCAGCGACGCCGAGACCGCGGCGCTGCGATCCCTCGAAATCAAGCCTACCGGCGACGGGCTGGCCGTTCTTGGTGTCGCGCACCTGCACATGGGGCTCATAAAGGGCGCGCTCCAGAACTTCACGATGGGGCTCACTTACGACCCGAAGAACGCCAACCTTCTAAGGGGCGTGGTGGCAGCCCAGTTGTCGCTATTCAACCTGAGCGCCGCGATGGAGGCGGCCAGAAACGCCGCGGCGGCGGGCGTCCCGGACGCGCCCTTATATGAAGGCTTCGTCCTTTACTATCAGGGTGACACCGCGGCCGCCTTGGACAAGATCAACGCCTTCATAGCATCCATTCCCAAGCTGGAGAAGGATGCGGCGGCTGATTTCGCGCTCAGGTCGTTTTTATACCGCGCCAAGGGCGAGAACGACAAGGCGCTAGAGGACGCCCAGCAGGCCGCCTCCTTTGACAAGAAGGCTTTCGCGTCTGGGTACGCCCTTGGATTTGCCCTGCTTGGAAAAGAGAGGCCGCAGGAAGCGCTGGCGGCCTTCGACGACCCATCGCTTGAGCCAGCGCTGATGCCGTTCACCGAGGCGCACCGGCAGCTTGGCCGGGCGCTTTGCTACGCCAAAATGGGGAACTTGGACAAGGCCGCTGACATCTATTTTGGCGTTGCTGGCCAGATAGACCAGCGCTACGCGCCCATTTGGCAGGACAAGGCGGCGCTGGCGGCGCAGTTCGCGCCATCTTTGCAACAACACCTTGAACAAGCCAGAAAGTTAGAGGCCGATGGCAAGTACGCCGATTGCCTCCGGGAATATGCCCAGGCTATGAGGTTTGCCGACGGAAAACAGGCCGAGGATATTCGCGCCGCGAGTTTTGCCGAGGCCGCAAAAATGCCGACGCCTCCTGAACTTCCCGAAGACGCCCGGCGACGCGTCGTCAGGGGCGAAGCGCTCATAAAGGACGGCGACCTCGCCTCCGCCGTGGCCGAGTTCAACGACGCGCTGCGCCTCGCGCCCTACATGCCCAAGCTCTACTACAACGCCGCCCTATTGAACGGACAGCTCAAGAAGTACCCGGAAGCGATCAGGCTCATGAACATCTACCTCCAGGGCGCGCCCGACGCCCCCGACGCCAGAGCCGCCAAGGATGAAATCATAAAGTGGGAGCTGGAAATCGAGCGGCAGGGGAAGTGAGAAAGCCATTCACCGCCCTTCGAGTCCCGGACGTGGCTTGTTCAAATCCCGGCGATGCCGGCTCATTGTTTGGTTGAAGTTTCTTGATGGTGCCGAAGCCGGGACTCGAACCCGGAAGGCCTTGCGACCGGGGGATTTTGAGTCCCCTGCGTCTGCCAATTCCGCCACTTCGGCGAGTTGTTAGTTTACACGAGAAGGGCGCTAATGGACAAGTGGCTACTCGTCTCGCCTCAAAAGCAGCACGGTCACGTTGTCCTCGCCGCCACCTTCATTGGCCGCTTCGACGAGGGCTTTGCAGGCCTTGTCAAGGTCGCGCGCCTCTGAAAGCAGCTTTGCGATCTTTTCGTCCGAAACCATGGTATTCAAACCGTCGGTGCAGAGAAGGACCAGATCCCCGGCCATCAGCGGGGTTTCGCTCACGTCGGCAAGCGCCTCGCCTTTGGTGCCAAGGGCCTTCGTTATTACGTTCCTGAACGGGTGATGCTGCGCCTCGCTTTGTGACAAAAAGCCCATCTTCACCTGCTCGTTGACCCACGAGTGATCGGAGGTAAGCGCGGACAATGCCCCGCCCCTGAACAGGTAGGCGCGGCTGTCTCCCACGTGGGACATTATGAGCCTGTCGTCGTGTACCATCGCGGCAACCACGGTGGTCCCCATGCCGCGCGATTCGGCGTGCTGGCCAGCGTACTCCTGAATTTTCTCGTTCGCGGCGGAGACCGCGGTCTTGAGCTTGTTCCCCTGGAAGGAGAGCGAATCATCGTAAGCGTACGGCCACGTGCTCTCCTCGTCGAGGCGGGAGTTTTCTAGGAACTCCACGATCTGGCTGACCGCTATTTTGGAGGCGACCTCTCCGCATGAGTGCCCCCCCATGCCATCGGCCACCACGTAAAGGCCAAGGTCCGGCCTAAGAGCGTAGGCGTCCTCGTTGTTGGTTCTTTTCATCCCCACGTCAGATAGCGCCGCCGATGAATATCTGCTCATTTTTTCCCGCCAAAGATAGAAAACTTCCCGCCGGCAGCCCCTTCCTGCGGCTTCGAGCAACGATCGAGAAGCGCCTTAATCTCGTCGCTGGCCGGATTGTCCGCCGCGGCCTTGGCAAGGATTCTGGCGGCCCTCATAGTCTGCCCCATCGTCAAGAGAAGCCTGCAATACTCCAGGACATATTCAGCATTGTACGGCTCAAGAGCAATGGCCTTTTCGACCGCCTCCGCTCCGGCGTTTCGCCATTTCGGGTTTCTAAGCTTGACCATTCCCCCGTAGTACAGGGCCTGAGAGTGGTCCGGCTGGACCCTCAGAACGTGGTCAAAAAGCCCGACGGCGGCGCTCAAGTCACCACTTCGATAGCGCGCCAGCCCCTGCTGAAAAAATTCCTTCGCCTGCTCCTGCGGCGATTTGACCGCGTGCGCCGACCCCTGCGAGTCGAGGGACTTGTCGTAGTTCTCCCGCCGTTTAGGGTCGTAGAGGGCGTTGAAAGCTTCGGTTATTTCCTTGAGCGTCTCCTCGGCCTGGCGCTTGCGCGCGGCATCCTGAAATTTGTCGGGATGGTTTTCCCTGACGAGGTCGCGGAAGGCCTGAAGGATATCTTGCCTGCTGGACTGCCGGGTGATGCCGAGGATTTGGTAAAAGTCACGTTCCATAGGAGGCACTATAACCCATCTCCGCAATTGACTGCAATGGGAAGCGCGGCCAGGGCCAACCTTCCCGCTTTATGTCCATGACTATAACGCAGCGCGGCGGTTTGCGCAACCACCCGGCGCGGGCTACTTGCCCTTCTTGTAATTGACCTTCTTTGGGGTATGGCGCAGATCGTATATTTTGCGCGCCTCGCGCCTTATGAGGTCTGAAACATTTTTGTCCCTTACCAAGTTCTTGATGTCAAAGTCGTTCAGCCTCGAAACCAGTGGCATGGCAATGCCCAGCGGCGTCTTGGGGTTGGTTACCAGGCCGTGAATCACCGCGTACCGCTTCATCCACTCCCCGTTCCTGGCTATCTTCCTGAGCAATTCCTCCGGCAGGTTGCGCATCTTGGCGATGGCTTCAACCTCTCCATCGGTCAGTTTGGGCGAATCCATCACGGCCTCTTGGACCACCTTGTTGCTGTCCCGCATCAAAAGAGTGCGCGCCTCTTTGTCACCCCGAACGGCGAGAGAAATCTTTTCTGGGACGCTCATCGTCAGGAGCTTTTCGTACAGAGTCCTGCGCTCTTCCTCGGAAGCAGCCTCCTCTTCCGCTTCGACGGCTTCAGCCGTCGCCGCCTGAGGCCCGGCCGGCAAAGCGGCGCCTGGCCTTGTGAGCGGGGCCGGCTCTTTAGAAACTTCTTCCGCCATTCGCTGCGGCGGGAGCTGGACGGAGGACGTTTTTTGGGGGGCCGCAGCGACCGGTGGCCCGGCATCATGGGCAGGCGCGAATTCGCCTCCGGCGTGGCCAATGGCCAATCCAAACCTCTCCCGCAAAAGCTTGGGGATCGCCGAATGGCCCCTGAAAAACTGCTCCGCCAGGTCGAAAAGGCGGCGGGCTTGGCTCTGAGAAACCGCCGCGTTTTGCAGCATGGCAACGACTATGTCAGGCTGGGCCAGCAGCCTGTTTTGCAGGTCCATAATCTGGTCAAGCACCTGCCCGCGCGCCGTCCCGGCCAGGTGAATCAACGCCTCATCGGGCACCGCTTTGTTCCGCAAGAGGCTTTCGGCCAGATCCGGCGCGCGCGCCAGGACTTTGGAGGCAAAATCAAAAAACTCCGGGCGAAATGCTGCTTCGGGCAGAATTGCGCGCCACTCATTACTTGTGACGGCTGCCAGATTTTCACGGCAGGCGGCGCGGACTGCCGGATCCTCGTCGTTGCGGAGGCAGGTCCAAAGCTCGATCTGGTCCTCCCGCGGGATTGGCAGCAAGCCCTGAGCCGCCGTCAGGCGGACGCTGGCCGGTACCTCTCCAGAGAGAACGCGTTCAACGACCGGATGGCTCACCTGGCGCTCCCATGGCCAAAAATTCCTCGATGGAGATGCTGTGCCTTCGGTGATCGGCCTGTCTTTGCTAACAGCCTTTTAGGCTTTAGGCTGCAGGCTGTAGGTAAAGCATCTCCTGCTAATACTCTATAGCCTGTGCTTGCTAATAGCCTGTCTTCACCCATTCGCGGCCACCTTTCCACTTCCATCTGAAGATTCAGGCACCTTCATGTCCTTGACCACCGTCCCAGGCTTGCCTGGCAGCGCGACCGGCTTCTTGTCATAGAAGAGCCTCACCATGGAAGCGTCTCCCACAGTCACGCGAAAAGCGCTCCCTTCAAAGGCCACCCGTTCTCCTGCCTTCATCTGTCTATAGACGAGGCGCTCCTGGCCACGGTAGACCTCGACCCAACAGGGGCCCGAAGTCTCAAGCGAGAGTCCCATCGCAACCGTTTCCGCGGGCTCGGCCGCCTTCTCGGCGGCCGCCTTCTCTGGCACCACGGGCGTTTCATTCGTCAAAGGCGGGGAGGGAACCTCTTCAGAATGGGACGCGCCTGCCGGGGCGGATTGTTGCGGCTCGACCGAAGCGCTGCCACTACCCATATTCAGGTAAATGACCAGGGCGGCCCCAGCCACCACGGCGCCGGCCAGCCCGGCGGCCACAAGCGTCAAGCTTATGCCCTTGCGTGGCGAAGCAGCCGGCTTGGCCGCCAAACCGCCGGCTTCATGCGCGGGACAACTTGCCTCATAAGCCGAGAGAAGAACGGATGGCCCGATTCCGAGGTGCTGCGCTATCGCTTTCAAATAGCCGGTGACGAACACGCGCGCCGGCAGAGCCTCCCACCGCTCGGCTTCAATGGCCTCAAGAAAGACACGCCTCACCTTCGTAGCTTGTGAAAGCTCCTCAATGCCTATGCCCCTGGCTTCCCTTTCGCGGCGAAGCACCGAGCCGATTCCTTCTTCCTTTACAGTCATCGTTCTCCCCCGAGCCTCGCCTGAATCATCCGGCGCACCGCGGCCGGGACCTTGGGATCGTGGAGGAGGCTCTTCAGATCCTGGGCATTCAATTGCGTAATGAACGGGATGACCGCCGAAATCGGAGTGCTTCCGTTGCGGAGCAGGGCGACTCTCACTTCTTTGCGCGTTGACCATTTTGGGTCTCTCGCGATTACCTCGAGCACCGGGCCGGGCGTGCGGCTCTGGTTGATGATGAAAAGCGCATCCTCCTCGACGAGCCTTGGGTTCTCAAGAAGCGCGGCCGTGACGCGCGCCTCCTTCTCAAGCCTAAGCGCCTTTAAAATTTGGCCTCCCGCGATTCTCGCCAGGAGAACCTTTTCTCCGACCGCGAGCGCGGGGAGCCGCTGGAAGAGCACCGACTCGGCCATGTGGCGCACTTCGGTTGCCAGGCGAAAATTCATCGTTACAAAGTTCAGGTCGCGCCAGAAGAGAAATTTCACGAAATTCATGGCCTGGGGCAAGGGCGTACGGGGATTGTTGACCAGATAAAATTGAACCCGGGGCGACCTGATCCACCTCGTTTTCGTGACGCCAGCAAGGAATTCCCCCGGCAGGTCCTGGCGCTCCAGAAGCTTCAATACGTGCTTCTCGTCCACGTGGGGATGGTCCAGAAGCAGGCCCAAATCCCCTCCGGAAAGCGCCGGCAAGGCAGCCCAAAGTTCGTCTGACGTCGCGTCCGAGCGGATCATTCTTCTTCGCAGCCTTCCCATCCGGAAGATCCGGATGGAGACCATTCTATCCCTCTATACCATCCCGGCCAAGGCCTCTCTCTCTTTGGGGGCCAGAAGAGCGGCCCTGGCCGCCGCCTCGTTACAGCGGGTAATGTCCGCCTCCGATAGCCCGGCTCGCCTGGCGATGCGCTCCTCGCGGGCAAGAGACGTACAAAAGAGCCCCGGATCGTCCGTCGAAAGCGATACGGCCACTCGATGCTTTACCAGAAGGCCGACAGGATGGGGTGTTCCCATTGGCACGGCGCCGGTGGCGTAGTTGGACGAGGGGCAAACCTCGAGGTGAATCGCTTCGCCGGCGAGCCGTCTCATCAAAACCGGGTCGCCCGCCGCTCCGATCCCGTGGCCGATGCGCTTCGCCCCAAGGATGTCCACAGCGCCGGCGACCTCTTCAGGGCCCAGGGCCTCGCCCGCGTGGACCAGGAGCGGCATCCGCTCCTCGCGGCACGCGGCGGCCAGCCATGCAAAGAGCCTTGCTGGAGCAGCCGCTTCATCGCCGCCAAGGCCGAAGCCGGCCACCCCCTGCTTTCGGAATTGGAGAGCAAGGCCAAGGTCTCGCTCAAGCAGCGGCCTGTCCCACTGCCTGACGCCGTCAACGATAAACTGATATAGCACAGCGCCCTTGAACCGGGCTGCACAGAGGGCCTTTAAGCCGGGCTCCGGCTCAAGTCCGTGGCGTTCCCAAACGGAGGGGGAGACCCTGATCTCGGCATAGGCTACCCTTTGGCTTGCGAGGCGGCGCAATAGTTTTCCAAGAAGCCAGACCAGGTCCCCAGGCTCTCGCAAAAGGCTCGCGACCGTCCCAAAGTGGCGGAGAAAATCCCCAAGGCCGTGGTGAGCGTACAACTCTCCCACGGTCTTTTCGTCAATTCCGCTTGAATGGTATTTGGAGGCCAGAAAAAGCGCGTCCCTTGGGGTCGCCGCTCCTTCAAGATGCAGGTGCAACTCAACGCGCTTTCGGCCCCGCCTCAACACCGCCGCCGCCCGGCGCCGTTAGTCGCGCGGTTCGCTGAAATCGTAATGCTGCTTGAGCGTCGTGACCTTGAGGTCAATCGGAACGTCGAAGACGACGTGGATGTGGTACCAATCCGAGTCCCTTCGAACCTGAATGTTCTCTTTCTTGATCGGCAGGTGCAGCTCATCGGCCTTCTTGAGGAGGCTCTCGACCACCGCGTCACTATCGGCCCGCCGCATTTTTAGATCCGGGTCGGTGTTCCATCGCGTCATTTCGTCTCTGAATTCGTAGGCGTTGACCCTGGGCGGGATCCATTTGATGGCCACGAAAACCGCTATGGCTATAGCGGCCAGGAAGATGAAAAGACTAAGTTTGCCTTCACCACGTTCTTTTCGGCTCATGGGGCGCTCCTTACCTGCCACGAGTAAATTATGCCCAAATAATTAATGCTGGTCAAGAAGGGACTCGATTGCCGAACGGATGTCATCAGCCTTCCTGGCGTATTCCGCCATGAGCGTCCTGCTCTTTTCTACGACTTCGGCGGGGGCCCTCTCGGAAAAGGATGGATTGGCAAGCTTTGCGGCAAACTTGTCGCGTTCAGCCAGCGCCTTTTTAAGCTCGGCCTCAAGCCTCTGCCGTTCGCGGCCGGCGTCAACCGCCTGAGAAGCAGCGGCCCTCAGGGCAAAACGGAAGCCTCCAACGACGCCCTTCGTCCAGGACTGCTCATCAGGTAGCGCTTCGCTTTGGACAAGCGAAGAAAGGCGGGCAAGGAACATCACTTCGCCTCGCGACTCATCCAGGGCTTGCGCCAGCCCGGGACCTTGAGGGACAACGACGGCTTCCAGCGGGGCCGACGGGGAGAGGCCCCTTTCCGCGCGAACGTTCCTCATTTTGTTGACCAGTTCCATGACGCTCGGCAATTGGCTCGGCGCCGCATAATCGCCCTCGTTGCCGGCGGGATAATCGGCGTGAGCGATAAAACCCTCTCTTGGCGATATCCTTTGCCAGAGTTCCTCGGTGATGAAAGGCATTATGGGGTGAAGCAGCCTAAGCGTTCCGTCGAGGACGTGGACAAGGGTCCATCTGGCGGCGCCGGCCCTCTCCCCCCCCGACTGGATTGCCGGCTTTGAAGCTTCGAGATACCAGTCGCAGAAACTGTGCCATGTGAAGTGGTACAAGAGGTCAGCGGCCTCGTAGAAACGGAAGGCCTCCAGCGCGCTGTTCACCCCGCGCGCGGTTTTTTCAAACTCTGAAAGAATCCATCTGTCCCACGGGCCGAGAGTTTCTCCTGCCGGGGCGGGCGGCTGCGCGTCCCCTGCCTGCATCATCACGTACCTGGAGGCGTTCCAAAGCTTGTTTGCGAAGGCGCGGTACCCCTCCATCCTTTTCGTGTCAAGCGCCACGTCGGTGCCTGGCACGCAGAGGATGGCCAAGGTGAAACGGACCGCATCGGCGCCGTATAGCTCGATGAGCTCGAGCGGATCCACCACGTTGCCCAGGGTCTTGCTCATCTTGCGCCCTTTAGCGTCCCGCACAAGGCCGTGGAGGAAGACCTCCTTGAAAGGCGGCTTGCCGGTAAACTTGAGCCCGGCCATGATCATCCTGGCTACCCAGAAGAAGAGAATGTCGTAACCGGTCTCCATGACGGCGGTCGGATAATAGCGTTCGAAGTCGGCCGTCTTTTCAGGCCAGCCCAGCGTGGAAAAAGGCCAGAGTTGCGAGGAGAACCATGTGTCAAGAACATCCGGATCCCGCCTCACCGCTTTGCCGCAGTAAGGGCAGGAGTCGAGGTCTTCCATCGAGACCATCTTGCGCTGCGGGTCTTCCCCGCCGGCCCCTTTGCCGCACGATTCGCAGTACCAGGCCGGTATGCGGTGGCCCCACCAAAGCTGGCGCGAGATGCACCAGTCGTGTATGTCGCTCATCCAGTTGAGATAAACCTTTCGCCAGTGGTCGGGGATGATCCTGATTTCGCCCTGCTCCACGGCCTTGATGGCCGGCCCGGCCAACGGGGCGATGCGAAGAAACCACTGGTTGGAGATGACCGGCTCCACCACGGTATGGCAGCGCTGGCAGTGTGACACGGCGCTCAGGTGCGGCTCGACTTTGACCATTAGCCCTTCCGCTTCGAGCTGTTTGATAATGCCCTTGCGGGCGGTGAAACGGTCCTGGCCGGCGTAAGGGCCGGCGTTGGACGTCATCCTGCCGTCGTGGCCTATGACCGCTATCGCTTCAAGGTTGTGGCGCTTCCCCGCCTCAAAATCGTTGGGATCGTGCGCTGGGGTAATCTTGACGGCGCCGGTGCCGAAGGCGCGATCAACCATCGCATCGGCGATGACCGGGACGAAACGGTTGACCACGGGAACCAGGACCCTCTTCCCGATCCACCCGCGGTAGCGCTCGTCTTCTGGATGAACCGCGACGGCGGAGTCCCCGAGAAGCGTCTCCGGGCGGGTCGTCGCAACCGTCAGCCCCTCGCCCGGAGCGCCTCCCTCCAAACGGTAGAGGATATGCCAGAGATTGCCCTGCTTCTCTTCGTGTTCAGCTTCGAGGTCCGAAAGGGCCGTTCCGCAGGAGGGGCACCAGTTGATCATGTAGTGGCCCCTGTAGATCAGGCCCTCCTGGTAGAGCTTGACGAAGGCGGTGCGAACCGCGTGGGACAATGACTTGTCGAGCGTGAAACGCGTTCGAGTCCAGTCGCACGAGGCGCCGAGCTTGCGAAGCTGCAACAAGATGGCGTCGCCCTTCTCGCGCCGCCACTCCCAAACTTTTTCGAGGAACTTCTCGCGCCCCAGCCCGCTTCTTGAAAGGCCCTGTTTTTCAAGTTCTTTGGAGACCACCATCTGGGTCGCTATGCCGGCGTGGTCGGTCCCGGGAAGCCAGAGGGCGTCGTACCCCTGCATCCTGCGCCAGCGAATGAGTATGTCCTGGAGCGTGACGAACATGGCGTGGCCGGAGTGCAAAACCCCAGTCACGTTAGGCGGTGGTATGACTATCGTGTAGGGTGGCTTCCCGCTTTCGGGCCTGGCGGTAAAGGCTCCCGTTTCTTCCCAGCGAACGTACCAACGCTCCTCGCACTCTTTCGGGTCGTACTTGGTCGCTATCTCCATGGCGGTGGTTGCAGGCTACTCGGCCTGGGCCTCCAGCTCCTGGATGCGCCGCTTGATAAGGCTTTCGGCCAATTCCGGAATCGTCTCCCAGGCGACCTGGCGCAGGATTTCAGGCGCCATTTCCTCAACCACCTTCCGGACGATGGCTTCAATCTGAGCAGGCGTTACCGCGACATCCTGGACTGCCGCGCTCGAAGGGGCCGGCGGCACCTCGGCGCCGCTTGGCCTCGGTTCTTGCGCCACCACTTCCGCCGGGCTCGTGTCTTCGGTGTGGGCCACGCGGGCTGTTTCAATCGTGCTCTCTTCCGATATGGGCTGCTCTTCAATCTTCTCTTCCCAGAAGGGGGCCTGTTCCGGCGATGGCGTCTCTTCAATAACCGTTTCCGCCGGCTCCCGCGGCGCCATTAATTTCTGCGCCTCGGCCACCATCTCCTGCTGCTCGCTCATGTCGTGGACGATGCCCTCATCCGGTGCAACGGGCTCTGGCGTTTTAGCTTCGGCCTGAAGCCACGCCGACGACTCCAGTTCCATCTCGCCCGCTGGTTCTTCAAGGAGCGGCGCCTCATTCTCCGCTGGCTGTTCTTCTGGCTGGCTGGCCGTGAAGGGTGCCGGTTCGGCCACGGCAGAAGCGGGCGGCTCGGCAGGCTTCGCCTGCTCCGTGGCCGCTTCCTCCTTGGCGGGAGCGATGTCCTCCGGAAGGACGATCTCTTCTCCAAAGGCGGATGACGAGGCGATCAGGGTCGCCTCCGGCGAAGCTGAAATGGGCTGTGGCGCCAGCGGCTCTGGAGCTTGTGTTTGCGCCGGAGCCTCAGCCAGTCCTTCGAAAACGCTTTCAGGGACGGGCTGCGTCCCCAGCATAGCCACGTCCATTATTGGCGGTTCTGCCGCCGCTGCCTGGGGCTGAGGCGGTTCCGGGGCTTTTAACACCTCGCCGGGCCCCGGCTCTACCGCGGCCTCGAAAGCTTGCGCTGGCTCTGGCGGCTGGGCGGTAGCGGCTGGGGCTTCATCCGACTGAGCCGGCGGGGCGGGCTCAAAAGCGGCCTCAAAGGGAGATTCCTGAACGGGCGGCTCGGCGGCGGCCGCTTGGGGCTCCGGCTCAAAGGCGGCCGCTTCGAAAACCTTGGGCTCGGCTGGCTTGAAAGACGGGGCAGCGGGCTGTGGGACGAACTGCTGCGGTGACTTGGCCGCGTCAGGTTCGGATTCGAAGGCGGCCTCAAAAACTTGTTCCGGAGCGACGCTGGCAGCCGCTGGCGCTGTACTGGCCGGAGAGAACGGCGACTCGGCTTCCTGTGGCCTGACGGTCATCTCCTGCCTGGCCACGACTTCAAAAGAGGGGGCAGGAGCCGTCGTGTCCATTACCAGCCGCTTCGCCAAGAGGCTTTCGACCTTCTCGACCAGCATCCTGGAGTCGAACGGCTTTGTAATGTAAGTGTCGGCGCCGGAAAGGCGCGCCTTTTCCTCGTCAAACGGCTCAAACGTGCCGGTGAGGAGGATGACTGGGATCGCCGAATAAACGGGGTTCTTTTTGACGAACTGGGCCACGTCGTACCCGCTCACTTCCGGCATGATGATGTCGCAGAGCATGATGTCCGGCCTGGCAGCCTGGAGCCTCTCGATGGCCGCCTTGCCATTGGAAACGCAAGTGACCTCGTAATCTCCCTCCGCAAAGGTCAACTCCACGACCTTCTGGATTGTCACGCTGTCATCCGCCAATAGTATTTTCTTCGGCATGTCAGCCCCCTTCGCTCCTTCCTCGGCCATATTCTACTGTATGCCAAGGACGCTGTAAAGCTTTTGCAAGTCCGGCCTCAGCGCGGCCCCGGTTTCGCGGACTTCCACCGCTCCGGCAACGGGCAGGCCCGCCTCGTTCGCCACGCCGATATTATCACACAAAGCGCCTCTCAACAGCGTGACGTCCTGGCAAGGCAGCCCAAGCAGCGTTCCCTGGAGTTCGACAACCAGAAGCACGGCGGGCTTCCCAAGATGGCCGTAGGCATCCCCGCCGAGCACCGGGACAAAGTGATCCTGAAACGTTACCCAGCCGGCGCACCATGATCTGCCGCCAGGCAGCGGGCGCAGCGGCGGGCCGTCCATCACGGCGATAGTCTCCTTCACCGAAAGGGCAAGGCGCGCGCCGCCTGAAATGGCGATCAGCCAAGGCTCTTCAACCATGGAGCGCCTCCAGGGCCGCGGGATCGGCCACGAAAGCCCACCCGTCCTCCCACGCAAGCACGCCCTTGCACCAAGGAGGCTGGCGCTCAAACAAGCATGGAGGAATCGCCATGAATCGTGCCTCTTTGCCATCGTCCCAAAAGGACGCCTCGCCGGCATGCCAGCACGTCCCGTCCCTGAGAAGGACCAGGATTCCCTGGAGTTCTGGATCCGGGTGGACTCCAAGAGCCGCGGAAAGCGGCCAAGCCTGAAAAGAAAGCTCGGCATACTCCGGATCGGCGCGATGCACGATCCTCTCGACCACTTCCAGTGGCAGCGCCACGTCCCAGCCACGCACCACCTTGAGATGGAGCCACCGTTCTTCCAAGTCCTCCTCCTTTGAAGAGATTAAGCTTCTCATCCGGCCATGTCAATCCGCCCCCGCGCCGGTGAAATCACCCACCTTTTGAACCCGCATCCAGAAGGGGTGGCATCGGGCTGGGCATAGGCGTATACTTGCGCCTTTGCGGGGCGCTTACGACGCCTCGCGGCACTGGCGGCAAACACTCGCTGAAACAACGACAAAGCGGGCTGTAGCCCGCACAACGCATGGAGAACGGCATGACCCAAAGGAAGAGCGTAACGATTGACGGAAACGAAGCCGCAGCTTTCGTTGCCCACCAGGTCAACGAAGTCTGCGCCATCTACCCCATCACACCCTCCTCAAACATGGGCGAATGGGCCGACCAGTGGTCGGCTGAAGGCAAGACCAACATCTGGGGCACGGTCCCCTCTGTAGTCGAGCTCCAGAGCGAGGGTGGCGCGTCAGGCGCGGTTCACGGCTCGCTTCAAACTGGAGCCCTGACGACGACCTTCACGGCTTCGCAGGGTTTGCTTTTGATGATACCGAACATGTACAAGATCGCGGGGGAGCTCACCTCGACCGTCTTCCACGTTTCCGCCCGGACGCTCGCCACCCACGCCCTCTCCATCTTTGGCGACCACAGCGACGTGATGGCGGTTCGGCAGACTGGCTGGGGGCTTTTAGCCTCGGCTTCAGTGCAGGAAGTCATGGATATGGCGCTGATCGCGCAGGCGGCCACGCTCAAGGGGCGCGTGCCCATAGTCCACTTCTTCGATGGGTTCAGAACGTCCCATGAAGTTCAGAAGATTGAGCAGCTCACGCGGGAAGACATGGCCGCCATGATTGACGACAACCTGGTTCGCGCCCACCGCTCCCGCGGGCTCTCGCCTGACAGGCCGGTGCTTAGGGGGTCGGCCCAGAACCCGGATGTTTTCTTCCAGGCGCGAGAACGCTCCCAGCCGTATTACGTCGCCTTCCCCGGAATCGTCCAGGAAGCGATGGACAAGTTCGCCAAGATAGTGGGCCGCCAGTACCACCTGTTTGATTATGAAGGCGCAAAGGATGCTGACCGGGTTGTAATCCTGATGGGGTCCGGCGCCGAAACGGCGCTGGAGACGGCCGAATACCTGAACGCCCACGGCGAAAAGGTGGGCGTCCTGAGAGTCCACCTGTTCAGGCCCTTCTCGGCCAAACATTTGCTTGCTGCCATTCCAAAAACGGTGAAAGGCATCGTCGTCCTTGACCGTTGCAAAGAACCGGGCGGCACGGGAGAACCCCTTTATCAGGACGTCGTTACAGCCCTGAGCGAGGCGATGGCGGAAAACAGCCTTCCCTTCGCAATGCCGAAAGTCATCGGCGGGCGTTATGGCCTCAGTTCAAAAGAGTTCACTCCGGCCATGGTGAAAGCCGGCCTCGACGAGCTAAAGAAGGCCTCCCCCAAGAATCATTTCGCGGTGGGCATCAATGACGACGTTAGCGGCAACAGCCTGCCGCTGGACGCTGATTTCTCGGTCGAGGGGAACGACGTTGTGCGTTGCCTCTTCTTCGGCCTCGGCGCCGACGGAACGGTTGGCGCCAATAAGAACTCGATCAAGATCATCGGCGAGGGAACGCCCAACTACGCCCAGGGCTATTTCGTTTACGACTCCAAAAAGTCCGGCTCGCTCACGGTTTCCCATCTCCGTTTTGGGCCTAGGCCGATAAGGTCCATCTACCTGGTTGACAGGGCCAACTTCGTCGCATGCCACCAGTTCGTCTTTCTTGAGAAGTACGACGTGTTGAAGGCCGCCGTGCCAGGCGCCGTATTCCTTTTGAACAGCCCTTACGGCCCCGACGAGGTGTGGGACAAGATTCCCAGGCCCGTGCAAGAGCAGATAATCGCCAAGAAGCTGAAGTTCTACGTGATTGACGGCTACAAGGTGGCCAAGGACACGGGCATGGGCAGCCGCGTGAATACCATCATGCAGACCTGCTTCTTTGCTATTTCCGGCGTGCTTCCGAAAAACGAGGCGATCGAGGCGATCAAGAAATCAATCAAGAAGACTTACGGGGCGAAGGGCGACGACGTTGTCCAAAAAAACTTCGCCGCTGTTGACCAGACGCTGGCCAACCTTTTCGAGGTCAAGGTGCCGGCCAAGGCAACCGGCTCCATCGCGCTGACGCCGGCAGTCACCGATAACGCGCCCGCTTACGTGAAAGAAGTGCTCGGCAAGATAATCATCGGCGAGGGCGACAGCCTGCCGGTTTCGGCGATGCCTGAAGACGGCACCTTCCCGACAGCCACGGCGCAGTACGAGAAGCGCAACATCGCCCTTGAAATCCCCGTCTGGGACGAAAAGCTCTGCATCCAGTGCAACAAGTGCGCGCTCGTTTGCCCGCACGCCGCCATCCGCGCGAAGGTCTACGACGGCGCCCTCCTTGGCAAGGCGCCTTCGGCCTTCAAGTCCGCCGACTTCAAGGGGGCGGAGTTCAAGGGCATGAAGTACACCATCCAGGTTGCGCCGGAGGATTGCACGGGCTGCGGCCTATGCGTCCAGGTCTGCCCTGCCAAGGACAAGAGCAACGCCAGCCACAAGGCGATTGACATGGCCGATCAGATACCGCTCAGGCTTCCGGAGCGCGAGAACTTCGCCTTCTTCCTTTCCCTGCCCGACGTTGACAGGGCAAAGGTCAACCCCGGCACCGTGAAAGGTTCCCAGTTCTTCAGGCCGCTCTTCGAGTTCTCCGGCGCCTGCTCCGGCTGCGGCGAGACTCCATACGTCAAGCTTCTAAGCCAGCTCTTCGGCGACCGCGCCATCGTGGCCAATGCAACGGGCTGCTCCTCGATATACGGCGGCAACCTGCCGACGACGCCTTGGGCGGTCAATGCCGACGGCCGCGGCCCCGCGTGGTCCAATTCCCTTTTCGAGGACAACGCCGAATTCGGCTATGGCTTCAGGCTGAGCCTCGACGCGCAGAAGGAGTTTGCCGGATTTCTGCTCAAGAAACTCTCTTCAGAGCTGGGCGACGCGCTGGTCGAAAGCATCCTGACGGCAGATCAGAAGGACGAGGCCGGGATCGCGGCTCAGCGCGAGAGAGTCGCCGAACTCAAAAGAAAACTCTCCGGGCTAAACACTCCGGAGGCCAGGAACCTGGCTGGCGTCGCCGAATCCCTGGTCAAAAAGAGCGTCTGGATCGTCGGCGGGGACGGCTGGGCATACGACATAGGCTACGGCGGCCTGGACCACGTCCTCGCTTCAGGGCGGAACGTCAACGTCCTCGTGCTTGACACCCAGGTCTACTCCAACACGGGCGGCCAGTGCTCGAAAGCCACGCCAATCGGCTCGGTGGCCAAGTTCGCCGCGTCAGGCAAGCCTTCTCCACGAAAAGACCTGGGCCTCATGGCCATGGCCTACGGCACCGTTTACGTCGCCCAGGTAGCGATGGGCGCGAACGACAATCAAACCGTCAAGGCGTTTCTCGAAGCCGAGAGCTACGACGGCCCCTCGCTGATCATCGCTTATTCGCACTGCATAGCGCACGGCTACGATCTGCGCTTTGGCATGGAGCACCAGAAGGCTTTGGTCGAGTCCGGCGCATTTCCGCTCTACCGCTACAACCCCGAGCTGGCGGCAAAGGGCGAGAACCCGTTGAAGCTCGACTCCAAAGCGCCGAAGATCAGCTACGGAGACTGGGCAATGACTGAAACCCGCTTCAGGATGCTCACGAAGAGCAAGCCGGAGCTCGCGAAAAAATTCATGGAGATGGGGCAGCAGTCAAGCCAGAGGCTCTACCACTTCTACGAACAGCTTGCCGCGATGAGCTTCGGCGAGCCAAAGAAGGGCGAATAGCATTAAAATGAAGGCGCGTCCGGCGGCAAGCCGGGCGCGCCTTTATTTTATGAGGAGGCGGCAATGGATCTTTCGACGACTTACCTGGGAATGAAACTTAAAAACCCCATCGTCCCCGCGGCATCGTCGCTCAGCCGCGACCTCTCCAAACTGAAGGCGATGGAGGACGCCGGCGCCTCGGCTGTCGTCCTTGAATCGCTTTTCGAGGAACAGCTCGAAGGCGAAGCCGCCTCCATTGACCACTATCTGACCTACGGCGCTGAAAGCTACGCGGAAGCGACCTCTTATTTTCCCGTGCTAGGCGATTTCGACAAGGGGCCGGAGGAGTATCTGGAACACATCCGCAAGGCGAAGCAGGCGCTGTCAATCCCCGTGATCGCGAGCCTCAACGGCGTCTCGCGCGGGGGCTGGATGCGCTACGCCAGAAAGATGGAAGAAGCGGGCGCCGACGCCATCGAGCTAAACGTCTATTTCATTCCGACCGACCCGAATATGCCGGGCGGCGAAGTGGAGGCGATGTACGTCGAAGCACTGCGGGCAGTGAAGGAGGCGGTCAAGATTCCGGTGGCCATAAAAGTCGGGCCCTACTTCAGCAACATGGCCAACATGGCGCGAAGGCTCGACCAGTCTGGCGCAAACGGCCTCGTCCTCTTCAACCGCTTTTATCAACCGGACATTGACCTTGAGGAAATAGAGGTCGTCCCCCACCTCCAGTTCAGCTCATCGGTAGCGATGCTTCTGGGGCTCAGGTGGGTTGCCATACTGCACGGCAAGATAAACGCCGACCTTGCCGCCACCAACGGCATACACACGCATGAGGACGTCCTTAAAATGTTGATGGCGGGCGCCGCGGTGACGCAGATGGCGGCGGCCCTCTACAAGAAAGGAATCGGCCATATCTCGGCCGTGCTCGCCGACATGCAGGCGTGGATGGAACAACACGAGTACGAATCGGTTGCCCAGATGCGAGGCTCTTTAAGCCAGAAGAACTGCCCCTCGCCGTCAGCCTTCGAGCGCGCCAACTACATGAAGGCCATAGTTGGATACAAGCCCTGATGGAAGCTGACGTGATGGCAATGCCGCTGGCCGAAGGGGCCGTGGCGCCGGAGGATGCGCCGCGCTTCGCGCTGCCCGTCTTCGAGGGGCCTTTGGACCTGCTTTTGTACCTCATCCAGAAAAACGAAGTTGACATCTACGACATACCTGTGGCCAAGATCACCGAGCAGTACACTCTCTACCTGGACCGGATGCGCGAGCTGAACCTTCAGGTCGCCGCCGACTTCATCCTCATGGCCGCCACGCTGATACACATCAAGAGCCGGATGCTCCTTCCCCGCTCTCCGCAAGAAGCGGGGCCGGACGCGGCGCTTGAAGATCCGCGCCAGCCGCTGGTTGAAAAGCTTTTGGAATACCAGCGCTTCAAGGAGATATCGCGTCTTTTGGAGGAGCGGGAGGCCGTTTCGTCGGCTCAATATGAAAGGCCCCCAGCCGAAGCCTCGGCTGACGCGGTCGCGCTAGACGTTGACGTTTACGACCTGATGGCCGCCTTGCAGGAGGTCCTCAAGCGCGCCTCCGACCGCAAGGAGCGGCTTGTTTACGCGCAGGAGATCAGCCTCACCTCCCGCATGAACCTCATCCTTGAACGGCTCGCCGAACACGGCTCGCTTCTATTCGCCGAGCTTTTCGACTCCTCGTCCAGCCGCCTCGAAATCATAGTCACCTTCTTAGGCCTTCTCGAACTCGTCAAACAACGAGCCGTCCTCCTTTTCCAGGAACAGCCCTTCGGCCCCATCCGCGTCGTCATGGTGTGAGC
>JAEMPZ010000037.1 GCA_022759065.1 Acidobacteriota bacterium
CCGGGGTGGGGCTCCGTGAGGGCCGCTACGCGGCGAGCACCGACTTCCTGGCCGAAGGCGGGGACTTTGAAACCGCTTGGGGGCCGCCAGAGGCCCTAGGCTACAAGGCGCTGGCCGCCAACCTCTCGGACATAGCTTCGAGCGGGGCGGAGCCCGCGTGGTTCTTTCTCACCATAGCGATTCCCGAAGCGCTGAGCGACAGTTACGTGGAGAGGCTTCTTGCAGGAATGCGCGGCCTCTGTGTTCGAGAGGAGATTCGGCTCGCGGGGGGAGACCTGAGCCGGAGCCGTTCCGGGCTTGCCATCTCAATCACGGTCCTTGGAATCCAGGAGGGCAGGCCGATGAGGCGGGACGGCGGCAGGCCCGGCGACTCCTTGTACGTTTCCGGCCCATTGGGCGGGCCGAGGGCGGCGCTGGCCCGATTCCGCCGCGGCGCTCGTCTTCAATCCTTCGACATCGAGATGCCTCCGCGTGGCGCGCCTAAGCTGCTCGACCGTTTTTTCCGCCCGCCGAGCCAGGCCAAGCTGGGGCTGTTTCTTTCCAGAGAGGCCGCAGCGGGCGCTTGCATGGACATTTCCGACGGCCTTGGGCGCGATCTCGAAAGGTTGTGCCATGCGAGCGGATGCGGCGCCGAAATTGAGGCCGCCGCGCTTCCCGTGGAAAAGTGGGAAGGCGGCGAGGCGGGCCTGCAAGACGCCATCGAGGGCGGGGAAGAGCAGGTGCTGCTCTTCTCGGTTCCCCAATCGCGGAAGCCCGTTCTCACGCGATCTCCCGTTCCTCTGTTTGAGATAGGGCGCCTTGTAAGCGGCCACGGCGTCATGCTCCTGCAGGGGGGACGGCGGACGGCCATCTCTGGGGTAGGATTTGACCATTTCGGGTCATAGCGGCCAAATGAAGCGCAAAGTTCTCGAAATGGTTCGGCTCGTCTCCGGGCTCGGCGACAGCGCGGCTAGAACAGGCGTGGCGGCGGGCGTCGGGGTTTTCATCGGCCTCTTGCCCATAGCGCCATTTCAGACGCTCGTGGCCATAGCCGCCGCTTTCGCCCTGCGCTTGAACCGAGTGGCGGTGTTCGCTGGCACCTTAATCTGGCAGCCATTTACCGCGCCCTTCATCCTAGGGGCCGAGCTTGCGGCTGGAAAGCTCATTCTGCCCTCCAGCTCTTTAGACCCCACATGGAAGGCGCGCTGGCTTGTTCCCATCGCGGCGGGCGCAGCCGTCTTGGCGGCCGTCGGCGGGCTGCTCGCGGGCGTGGCCGTCTTTTGGGCGAAATCATGGTTCGATAGACGAAAGACGCTCTCGCCCGTCTCTAAAGATGAGGGGCTCCTATGACCCCCGAAGAAGCCCGCGAATGGCTCAAAAGGGCTAGAAGGGGGGACGAGGTTGCCTTCTTGCGCCTCGTCGAGGCGACGCGTGACAGGCTTCTCCGCCTGGCGAAGCGCATGACCGGGCGGGAGGCGGTGGCGGAGGAGATTTTGCAGGAAAGCTATTTCGCCCTTTGGAGAACGGCTGGGCCGATCCCGGATGATCCTTCGGCTTGGCTGTACAAAGCGTGCCTCAACAGGGCCATAGACATATCGAGGCGCGAAGCCACTTTTCGGGAAGTGCCAATGGAGGGCTCGGCCTTGCCGGACGACGCCTCGCCCAACCCCGCCGAAATTGCCATGACCAAAGCGGCTTCTGATGCAATGAGCGAAGCGGCGGCGCTTCTTCCTCCCGCCGAGAGGGTGGTCTTTGCGCTAAGGGCCTACGAAGGGTTCAGCTTCGACGAAATATCTCGACGGCTCTCGATCAGCCAGAGCACCGCCCGCAACCAGTACATGTCCGCGCGCCGCCGCATGGCGCTCGTGCTTGCAGCCAAAGGGGTGACGCCGTGACGGAAAACTCGGAGCCCTTTGCAAAAAACCAGGTTTCCTGGGAACCGTTCATGAACAGCCTCTCCAGGCGCTTTCGCCGCGAGAAACGCCTAAAAAGGCTTCGCCGCCTGGCGGTTTTGGTCTTGGCATCCGCGGCCTTTATCGGCCTGGGGATGGTCGCGGGACGCCGCCCGCCTCGGGGCAACGCCACTTTGCTGATGGCAGTGGTTCCCTCCTCTACCGCGCCGGTTTTTGACTCAAACGCCGGCTTGATCGAGGCGCTCCCAGGCGGCGTCTTTCTCATCCATTCCGGAGGCCGGTCATGAAAATGAAGGAGGCTGGGCTTCTTTTGGCCGCCGCGATCCCCCTCATCGTCGCCGCGCAGGAACTGGTGACTTTCAGGGTGCCGCTGAAATATCGCGACGTGCGTTCAGTGATAACAAGAGTGAGCGAAGAGGTCGGCCCGAGGGGCCAGGTCACGGTTGACCGCGCTTCCAACGCCCTATACATAAGTGACGAGAGGGAGCGCGCCGGCGCCTTGCGGGCGTTGATCGCGGCCCTCGACGTGCCCCCCCGCCGCTTCGCCCTGCAAGCTTCATTAAGCCTCTACGCGATGCCCAGGAAAACCGGCCTCTTGCGAGACGAGCCTCTCTTTACCGACGCCACTTCATTTCTCGCGGGCACGGTTCCCAGAGCCAGCGCGGCGCAGGCCATGGACATCAGGGAGGGAGGCTCTTCTCAAGCCACCCTGATTCCGGGTTATACGCTGCGCGCCACCGCCGAAGGGTACGACCCGACAAGACGAAGGCTCGCTTTCTCCGAGCTGTCCCTGTCCATGGAATCAGCATCCGAGAAGGCGCCCGTTTTCAGTGGCCGCGCCGTGCTCCCGGAAGGCGAACCCACGGTTTTCGTGGCTTCGCTGCCACAAACGGCCGAGGCGTGCCGCCTTTCCCTCACGCCCGTGCTTATGCCGGAAGCCAACGCGAAGGAGCGGCCCTGATGCCGAAATTTGAATGCCGTCTCGGGACCGCCGCCGGCGACGTTGTCATAAAGGAGCTCGTGGCGCCAGACGAGCGCGTCCTTCGGGGGCAATTGGAAGAGAAGGGCTACTTCATATTCGGCATACGCCCAAAGAGCGGCTTTTTGGCGGCGCTCCAAGGAGCGTCTCCGGCGAAACGAAAGGTGGGATCGAAGGAGTTCATAGTTTTCAACCAGGAATTCTCGGCGCTTCTTAAGGCCGGCCTGCCGGTATTGACGGCGCTGGAGCTCCTGCTCTCGCGCAAAAGGAACACCTTCTTCGAGAAGCTTCTGGAAGAGGTGAAAGAGGACGTGCGCTCCGGGGCGTCGCTGTCCGAAGCCTTCGCAAACCGCGGCGACGTCCTTCCGAGAATTTACCCGGCGACGATCGCCTCGGGAGAGAGAAGCGGCGAGTTGGTCACGGTGATACAGAGATACCTCTTCTACCTGAAAACAGCCCAGGACGTGAAAAAGAAAATCGCTTCCGCCGTGATTTACCCGGCCATTCTTTTAACCCTGGCCGCGGTGCTGATAACGGTTCTAATGACGTTTATAGTTCCCAAATTCGCCCAGCTTTTCATGGGGGCCGGGGCGAAATTGCCTCTTCTTACCCGTTTAGTGCTCGGCGTTTCCAAGGTCTTCCAGTACGGATGGCCGCTGATGCTGGCCGTCGTCATCGCCGCGCCATTAACCGTTAAGGCCATCGCTTCCAGGCCGAACGGCCGCCTGATGCTGGACCGCTTCTACCTCCGCCTTCCGCTCTTCGGGATAAACGTGCGGCGCTACAACATCGCGAACATGTGCCGCACGCTTGGAACGCTGGTGCAGGGAGGCATCCCGGTGGTCACCGCGCTTGACGTGGTGGCCGACGCGCTCGGCAACGCCTTCTACCGCGTCGGGCTGCAGGAGGCGAAGAGGCTCGTTTTGGAGGGCCAGTCGCTCTGGTCGAGCCTGGAGCGCACCGGAACAGCGACGCCGCTGGCGATAGAGATGATTGAAGTGGGAGAGTCAACCGGCGCGCTCGCCGAAATGCTCGACCAGGTGAGCCGATTTTACGACGACGAGCTCACCACGGCGGTGGAACGCTTCATTGCGATGCTGGAGCCGGCGCTCCTGGTCGTCATGGCCGTTTTGGTGGCCATCATCGTGCTTTCCGTGTACATGCCGCTCTTTTCAATGTACAATCTCGTTGGGGGATAGGAGTAACATCGGCCATGCCAGCTCAGCCCGCGGATGTCCTTGCAAACCTGCCCACGGAAGGCGAACTCCTCAACGAGGAGAAGAACGCCCGCCGCCTCGCAGAGAGCTTGAAGCTCCCCTACTTCGACCTGAAGGAGTTTCGGGCCGACCCGGCGCTATTTCAGGCCATCCCGGTGGACCTGATGTTCCGCTATACTTTCGTGCCCATCGCCGACGAGGGCGACGCCGTCACGGTGGTGACATCCGACCCCGCCAATGTGACCATGCTCGACGAGCTCGAAGCGCACCTAAAGCGCCGAGTGCGGGTGAAGGTCGGGGCGCGTAGCGCGATCACCGAGATACTGAAAAAGTCCGAGTCGAGCCAGCGCGTACTGGAGGAGGTCTCCGAGGACTTTCGCATGCAGATCGTCCGCGAGGACGCGCAGGACGGCGAGGAAGAGGTCGTCTCGATCGAAAAGCTCTCGGAGGACACGAGCCCCATCATCAAGCTGGTGGATTACACCGTCTTCAACGCCCTGCAAAGGCGGGCCAGCGACGTTCACGTGGAGACCGGCGACAACGAGGTGCAGATCAAGTACCGCATAGACGGCGTGCTCTATCCCGCCATGGAACCGATTGACAAGAGGTTTCACGCGACCATCATCTCCCGCATAAAGGTCATGGCCGAGCTGGACATCGCGGAGAAGCGCGTGCCTCAGGACGGCCGGTTCAAGCTGAAGGTCAAGGGGCGCACCGTTGATTTCCGCGTCAGCATCATCCCGACGATCCATGGCGAGGATTGCGTCATCAGAATCCTGGACAAGGAATCCACGAGCGAGGAGTTCAAGAAGCTCAGCCTCGACGTGCTGGGGCTTGAGCCGGAGCTTCGGCGAAGGATCCGCCGCCACGCGGCCGAGCCTTACGGGATGCTCCTTGTCACTGGGCCCACCGGCTCCGGAAAAACGACCACGCTTTACGCGATCCTCAGCGAAATACAATCCGGCGAGTTCAAGATGATCACCATCGAGGACCCGGTCGAGTACCAGCTCAAGGGCGTCACTCAAATACCGGTCAACGAAAAGAAGGGGCTCACCTTCGCCCGCGGGCTGCGCTCGATCCTCCGCCACGACCCGGACAAGATCATGGTCGGCGAAATCAGGGACGAGGAGACGGCCAACATCGCCATTCAGTCGGCGCTGACCGGGCACCTCGTCTTCACGACGGTTCACGCCAACAACGTCGTGGACGTGCTGGGGCGCTTTCTGAACATGAAGGTCGAGCCATACAACTTCGTCTCCGCGCTCAACTGCGTGCTTGCCCAGCGGCTCGTCAGGCGCATCTGCCCCAACTGCCGCGAGAAAGTGACCTATCCAGATTCAGTTTACGAGGAGTCCAATATCCCCCTTGAAAAGGCCAGGGGCGTTGAAGTCTATGAGGGCAAGGGCTGCTTGGACTGCAACGGCACCGGCTTTAGGGGCAGAATGGCCATCGCGGAACTTTTGGACATGAGCGACAACATAAGGGAGCTCATCGTCAACCGGCGCCCTTCGAGCGAAATCAAGCGCGCCGCGAGAGAAGAGGGGATGGTTTCGCTGCGCGAAGCCGCGGTCAAGTGCTTCCTGGCGGGCGACACGACGCTGAAGGAAATAAACAAGGTTACCTTCGTTGACGAGCCGATAAGATGATGGACTTCGCCCGTTTATTGGAAAGCCTGCCTCCCGAATTGCCGCCAGTGGCTTTGCTGCTGGAGCCGCCAACGGCGTGCGGCTTGCGCGCCGCCAGATCGCGCGGCGGGATTTCGATCCTATCCAAGGCGGAGCAGCCTTTCGCCCCCATCTCAGAAAACCTGGAGTTGGAAAGCGCGTCCCTCGAAGCGCTGGCCACGAAGCTGCTCGCCCCTCTCGGCCAGCCTCAGCGCGCTTCCATCATCCTGGGCGATTCGCTCGTCCGAATGCAGGTGCTCAGCCTGAGCGACTTTCCATCCAAGGAGGAAGAGCGCCAACAGGTGCTTAAGTGGCATGTAAAGAAAGTGCTTAACTGGGAGCCGGGCGATCTTCGCATTCGCTATCACGTCTTTGAGCGCAGCGGCCAGACGGCGACGCTATGGCTCACGATGGGCTCCGAGAACCTCATACGCGCCCTGGAGGGCGCCTTCGCGAAACAGGGCTGCCACATCGGGTACATAGGGGGCGTGACGCCGGAGCTTTACGGCCTCGCCTCGCGCAAGGAGGCTCTTCCGAACGACGGCGCGGCGCTTCTGATAAACAGGACGCCCGGGGCCGTTTCGTTCCTTTTTACTGAAAGGGGCCTCCCCCAGTTTTTCAGGTGCAAGGAGCTATGGGATTCGGATGGCGACGACGCCGAGATGGTGGCCCAGGAGATTCGCCTGACCC
Organism: Acidobacteriota bacterium; assembly: GCA_022759065.1. Lineage (GTDB taxonomy): Bacteria > Acidobacteriota > UBA4820 > UBA4820 > DSQY01 > JAEMPZ01. The sequence goes on from JAEMPZ010000037.1 coordinate 6,443, forward strand.
TGGCCTACCAACGGGAGCGGCTTGGCGGCGCTCCGCTCAGGGTGGCTTTCACACGCTGCTCGCCGCCATCGCTTGCGCTGCCTCTTGAAGGGGCCGTTGGCGACAACACCGAGGTCGTTGCGCTCAGGGAAAGGCTCCCTTCGGCCGTTGAGGCCGAGAGGACCGAGATGACCCTGCCACTTTTCGGCGTCCTGGAGGAGTGACCGTGAAACGCCTTCACAGCAACCTCGCGACCGCGCCGTTCATCAACAGGCGCGTTCCCGTGGCCGTCGCCGCGTCGCTGATTGGCCTCGCGCTATTGGCGACGGTTGTCAGCGTGGCCCTCTTCGGCCTTCGGGGCGGCGAGTACAGGAGCCAGCGCAAGACGCTTGAGGAGCAGCGCCTCAAGCTCGACAAGATCAACAGGGAGTTGTCCGAGGAAAAGAGGCTTCTGCAAGGCCCGGCCGTGGCGACTTACGCCTCGGAGGGCGGCTTCATGGCCCAGGTTCTCGACCATAAGAGATTCGACTGGATCGCGCTCCTGGACAGGGTGGAGGCGATCAAACCCTACGGCGCCAGGTTCACGGACGTCTCCCCGCAGCGCGACGAAAAAACCGGCTGGACTATCCGCCTTAAAGGCGAAGCCAACAACCGTGACGAGATACTCAAGCTGGAGGCGAACCTCTTTGCAAGCCCCTTTTTCCAGGAGCCGCGCCTTTTGAGGGAGGGGCGCCAGACCAACAGCCAGACGCTGCAGTTCGAGGTGTCCGCGGCGTATCTGCCAGAGGCGAAGCCATGAACGTCAACATTGACGCCCTCATCAGGAAAGGCTTCGTCAAGGCGGCAGTCGCGGCGCTGGCCGTGCTCCTCTTGAACATTTTTGTCTATTTCTTCGGGATCGCGAGGCTCGGCTCGGTGACGGCGTCGCAGAAGAGGGAAATTGAAACCAACAGCCAGAAAATCAAGGAACTGGAAGCGCAGCGAGACGCCGCCTCGGAGAAGGCCTCCGTCTACCGCCAAGGCTCCAAGGTGCTCCAGACGCTTGGGAGCGACTATTTCAAGACAAGGGCCGAGCGCTTCGCGCCACTGCAGAAGGATCTTCAAAAGATTCTCGAGGCCAACGGCCTTTCAAACGACAACATCGCCTACTCTTACGGAGAGGAGCCGAAGGATGCCGCAAAGGCCTCGTGGCGCCACGCGTACATTATCGTGCAGATTCCTTTGGCCGTCAGCGGCTCGTATCCTCAAGTCAAGAAGTTCATTGCCGACCTGGAAGCTTCGCCCCAGTTTTACGTCGTGGAAGACGTGAGCCTCTCCGCCTCGACCCAGGGCGCGGTGCTTCTTAACGCGCGCCTCGCTTTGAAGACCCTCTTTCTCGCCGACGGCGAAATCGTGGCGAAGGATGAAGGGGCGAAGAGCCCGAAAAAGGAGGCGTCTTGAAAGCCGCATGGGGCGCGCTGTTTCTGCTGGTTTTATCGTCAGCCTGCTCCGGTGACGGGCAGGCGGTAGCTCGCCCAACCACGCCAAGAGACATCGAGGAGGCGGGATCTGCCCGCCCGGCCGCTCGCGCGCAAGCGAAGCCCGCCGCTCCGGCCTCTCTGCCTGTCTTGAGCCTCGACGGCCTCTTCGGGGCGCAGCCGCCCGCGGATGAATCCGCCGCCGCGCAACCTTCCGCCGCCAGAAACCTTTTTGCCTTTGAAGAAGACCCAGCCGTGGTTGCCGAACGCCAGCGGCAGGCCGAGGAGGCGCGGAAGGCCGCGGAGGTTGCGGCGAAGAAGGCAGCCGAAGAGGCGGCAAAACAGCAGGAGTACCTTCGCGCCCATCCGCCGCCGCCCCAACCACCGCCGATAACTTTTACCTTCATCGGTTATATGGGGCCACCCGAAAACCGCATCGGCGTCTTTTCGGTTCCGGGCAGCAGCGGCCTGGTTCTGGCGAAAGCAGGCGACCATATAGCTCAAAGGTTCATCGTCAAAGAGGTGGGTTACGAATCGGCGGAAATAGGCTTTGACGGTTTCACCGAAACAAAGCGCATTACGCTCACCCCAGGAGGGAGCCAACCATAATGAATACCGCCATGAAGTCATCGGTCCTTGTCCTTTTGCTCCTGGCCATGATGGCCTGCGGCTCCGCCGCTTATTACCACGGGAGAAGGCTGTACGACCACGGCCAATACGACGACGCCGTCACTTACCTGCAAAAGGCCCGCGACGAAAAGCCTAAGGACCTGAAGATAGAAACGACTCTCGTGCGGGCGAAGCTGGCCGCCTCTCAAAAACACCAGATGGCGGCTAACATCGCGCTTGCTCGCCAGGATTACCAGACGGCGCTCAACGAGCTTCAGAAGACGCTCGCCTTCGACCCAAGCAACCAAAAAGCCCAAGACGACCTGGAAAGGGTGGTGAAGATACTGAGCGAGGCCGAACAGAAGGCGAGGCAATCCAAGATAACCATTGACGAAATGAAAGAGCAGGCCAACACGGAGAGCCAGGGCAGGCTGCTAGACCCCGCCTCGAACATACCTCTCGTACTCAAGTTCACCAACACGCCGGTCAAGACGATCCTCGACGCCATCTCCAAGGCGAGCGGCGTCAACTTCATCTATGACGAACGGGCCGACACGCAGAAGAAGGTGACGATTGATTTCTCAAACGTCAGGATGGAACAGGTCCTCGACTACCTGATGCTCCAGACAAAGCACTTTTACCAGGTCCTGGACTCGCACACGCTGATCATCATTCCCGACAACAAACAGAAGCGCGACGAGTACGAGCAGCAGGTTATGCGCACCTTCTACCTCTCCAACGCCGACGCGAAGGACGTCTTCCAGCTCGTCCGCTCCATCCTGCAAACGCGCAAGATGGCGATGAGCCAGGACTTGAACTCGATCACGATAAAGGACACGCCGGAAATGGTGGCTTTGGCCCAGCGCATCATCGAGGCAAACGACAAAAGCAAAGGCGAGGTGGCCGTTGACGTCGAGCTGATCGAGGTGAACTCCAACTGGGACAGAAACCTGGGAGTTGACCTCTCAAGTCATGCGGTTACTGTAATGCCAAGGTATAACGCCCTTTATGGCGGCACAAACAACCAGGGACCGCCGCTGCCATCGGGCCAGTATGGCCGTGCGCTGCACGACAGCATGTACATTACGCCTCTCCCCAATTTCCTCGTTAATTTCCTGCTGACCGATACGGATACGCAGGTTCTTGCCAGGCCGCAGCTTCGCGTAATGGAGGGGAAGAAGGCCTCCGTGCACATAGGCGACAAAGAACCCATTCCCACGGCAAACCTTAGCTACCCTACAACCGGCACGGGCACCACCTATGTCCCCATGACCTCTTACACCTACCAAGACATCGGCGTAAAGATTGACATCGAGCCCAAGGTACACCACAACAGAGAGATTACCATCAAGCTCAAGGCGGAAGTCTCCAACGTCACGGGCACCATCCCGGCATCGGGATACACGCCTGCTCAGCCGATTATTGGAACGCGGGAAATCACGACCGAAATACGCCTTGAAGATGGAGAAACCAGCCTTTTGGCGGGCCTGATTCGAAAAGAGGATACAACTTCGTACAGCGGACTTCCGGGCCTCGGCGAAGTTCCATTTTTGAGAAGGCTCTTTGGAAACACGGAGAAGAAGAAGGTCTCGACGGATGTCGTCGTTCTCTTGACCCCGCACATTATACGCATGCCCAACATCACCGACCAGGACCTGCGCGCGCTCTGGGTTGGCACGGAGCAGGCGCCCAAGCTGCAAGGCTTCAGGGAGAGTTCGTTCGCGCCGTCGCCTTTTGAAGCGCCGGCCACCACTCCCGCCCCATCGCCCGCGCCCTCCCCATCCAAGGAAAAGGAGAAGCCATCTCCCGAACCGCCGAAGCCAGCTCCGGATGGGGCCGCCACGGCGCCGGCCCCCGCGCCAGCACCGGCGCAGCAGCCGCAGGCCGCGAACGTTCCAGCGGAATTGCCGCAGCCTCCCGACCAAACGCCGGCTCCCGGCGGCCAGGCCCGCATTCTTGTGAGCCCAACAAGCCTGCAGACCGCGCCTGGCGGAACGGTCGTCCTGAACATGGTGGTAGTCGGCGCCAAAGACGCCAGGGGGCTTAAGATGGAGGTTGATTATCCGACTGACGTGCTTGCTTTCCAGGGCGCCGACGAAGGAACCTTCTTCAAGATGGGCGGAGGCTCGTCAAGCTTCGAGGCGCACGAATCTAAACCGGGAACTTTGGTGGTTGACACGGGAAGGGCAGATGACGGCACCTCCTCTGGTTCCGGGCTTCTGCTTCGACTTCGGTTCTCCGCCGCCAAAAACGGCGTGGCGAGGGTTAACATGGGAACAGGGGCAATAACAGACGGCGCCGGCGCCAACGCCGCGCTGCCGCCCGTTTCAAGCGTAATTACCGTCAGCGGAGGAGGCGGTGCGCCACCTTCGAAGCCGTGAAAACGGCTTTACAATTTTCGAGGTCGGCCTGAGCGTCGCCATCCTGGCGATTCTCGCGATGGTGGCCATTCCGACCGCGCAGGTGATGAGCAGGCGCGCCAAGGAGGTCGAACTGTTGCAAGACCTTCGCGTCATGAGGCGCGCGATTGACGAGTACCACCGCTACGCCATGCAGGGCATGATACAGCAGACGGACGTTTCCCAGGACTTTTACCCTTCGGACCTTGAAACGCTCGTCGAGGGTACCGAAATCGTCGGCGACCCAACCGGAAAAAAGCTTCGCTTTCTCAGGCGGATTCCGATTGACCCGATGACCAAGAGCACCGAATGGGGCCTGCGCTCCACGAAAGACGACTTCGATTCGACGAGCTGGGGCGGCGAAAACGTCTACGACGTATATTCGACGAGCGAAGCGCTGGCGCTCGACGGCAAGACGCACTACAACGAATGGTAGGGCACATGGCGAAAAGGAAACCGGAAAATGCGCTAATGGGCAAGCGCGGCGAGCGCGGCTTTACGCTCATTGAGTTGATGGTCGTAATAGCCATAATCGGGATTCTAGTCAGCATGGCCGCGCCAAGCTACCAGCACATCGTCCAGCGCGCTCAAGAAACCGTTCTCCGCCATAACCTCGCCGCCATAAGAGAAGTCATAGACCAGTATTACGCTGACAAGGGCAAATACCCGGACTCGCTCGGCGCCCTTGTCAGCGCAGGCTATTTCAGGGGGCACCTGCCGATAGATCCAATTACCAAGCAATCGAACTGGGTTGAAGTCCCCTTCAGCGGCAACGAAGAGGGCCAGCTCGAACCGACCGAAGGCGAAGAAGCAACTGGCATTTGGGATGTTCATTCGGCATCGGAGGATACCGCGCTTGACGGCACAAAGTACTCGACGTGGTGACTTCGGCTTCGCGCCCGCGCGTATGCGAGGGCGCAAGGCCGAAGGGGGCTTCACGTTCCTGGCCGTCCTCGTCGCTCTCTTCGTCTTGGCCGTGCTGCTTCTGGAGGCCGCCGAGCCGGCAACGGTCATCATGCGCCGCCAGCGCGAGGCTGAGCTGATTTTCCGCGGCGAGGCCTACGTCGAAGCAATCCGCTTGTACCAATCAGAACACGGCGGCACTTACCCGACAAAGCTGAAACAACTGATTGAACAGGGTCCGAAGAGGCACCGGTACATCCGCCAGCTTTATAGAAACCCGTTTGATCCGGAAGGAAAATGGGGGCTTTTGGCCCCGGGCGTGACAGTTCTCAAGCCAAAAGTTCAGAAGGAAAAAGGAAGCTCCTCGGACGTCTTCCCCAACGATTCGTCCGAAGAGCAGCCGCAGCAAGGCCAGATTTCCCCAGGCCAGCAAAACCCTGGCGGCATTCAGCAGGCGCCGGGCCAGCCCGGAATGGCGCCAGGAAGCCAGGTGCTGCCATTCAAGCTGGACGGCCAGGAGGGCCAGCCCATCCTGGGCGTTTACGCCAAAGTTGATCAGGATGCCTTTGCCGAGTATCGCGGCAAAAAGAACATCGGCGAATGGTTTTTCTCGCCGCTGGTTATCCCGCCGCCTCCCCCGCCGGTCCCGCCAGGCGTCATCTTGCGCCCACAGGGCGGCATTCAGCCCGGCCAGTCGCCGAAGTAGCCTTCCCGCTATTGTTCAAAGCAGTACCACAATTTTTGACGGCAACTTCGCGTCACGCGCCGCCGGAGAGCCCCTTGAGGAAGGCGTCGTTGGAATCGAACTCGCCCAGCTTGCCCAAAAGCAGCTCCATCGCCTCGACGGTGGAAAGCGGCGTGAGTATCTTCCTGAGAATCCACATCCGGTTGAGCTCGAAGTCCGCGGTGAGAAGCTCTTCCTTTCGCGTGCCGGACTTGTTGATGTCAATCGCCGGGAAGGTCCTCTTGTCAACAAGCTTGCGGTCGAGGTGGATTTCCATGTTGCCGGTCCCCTTGAACTCCTCGAATATGACGTCGTCCATGCGAGAGCCGGTGTCAACCAAAGCCGTGGCGATGATCGTCAGGGAGCCGCCCTCCTCGATGTTGCGCGCCGCTCCGAAGAAACGCTTCGGCTTCTGAAGGGCGTTCGCGTCAAGGCCGCCGGACAGCACGCGCCCCGACGGAGGCGTCACCGTATTGTAGGCGCGGGCCATTCTGGTGATCGAGTCGAGAAGGATTACCACGTCCCTGCCCATTTCAACCAGGCGCTTCGCCTTCTCCATGACCATCTCGGCCACCTGGACGTGGCGCGTCGGAGGCTCGTCGAAAGTGGAGGCCTGGACCTCGCCCTTGACGCTGCGCTCCATGTCGGTGACCTCTTCCGGCCGCTCGTCAATCAAGAGCACGATCAAGTAGGCTTCAGGATTGTTGGCCGTGATGGCGTGGGCTATGGCCTGCAAAAGCATCGTCTTTCCGGTGCGCGGCGGCGAAACTATCAGGCCGCGCTGTCCAAAGCCGATGGGGGTGACGAGGTCGAGCACCCGGCCGGACATCTCGCTCTTGCTGACTTCCATCCTCAGGCGGCGGTTTGGGTATATGGGAGTTAGGGCGTCGAACCACATCCGCTCGCGCACCTTCTGCGGCGTCTCGAAGTTGATCGCCTCGACTTTTATCAAGGCGAAGTATTTCTCTCCTTCTTTGGGCGGGCGGACCTGGCCTGAGATCGTGTCGCCCGTGCGCAGCCCGAACTTCTTGATCTGCGAAGGGCTGACGTAGATGTCGTCGGGGCCGGGCAGGTAGTTGTACTCCGGCGCTCTCAAAAAACCGAAGCCGTCCTGGAGGATTTCCAGGACTCCTTCGGCGAATATGAATCCGTTCGCTTCCGCCTGTGCCTTCAGTATCTGGAAAATCAGATCCTGCCGCTTCAGATTGCTCGCGTTCTCTATTTCGCAATCCTTCGCGAATTTTAAAAGCTCCTGCGGCGGCATTTCGTGAAGCTTGGCTAAGTCAATATTTTCGGTCTTCATGCGAGGCCCTCTCTCCTATTCAGCCATCAACCCTTGTGTCAGCAACCTGCGAATCGAGTCTATCCCCTCTTTGCTCTTTACGGAAACTATAAACGGCGGATTGTCTTTATCGAGGCCAAGAGCTCTTGCGATCCCGTCGGAAGCGCTCTTCCATCGGCCCCTTGGAATCTGGTCCGCCTTCGTGAGGACGACCGAAAAGCGCCGCTCATAGTGGCGAAACCAGTCAACCATCTGCATGTCCCCTGGGGAGGGCTCTTCTCTTCTAATGTCAAGAAGCAAAAGCATCACTCCGCGCGCGCGGCGAGCAAGGTAGGCCTCCACCAGGCGCCCCCACGCATGTTTGACGGAAAGCGGGACTCGCGCGAAGCCGTATCCTGGAAGGTCAACCACGTAGCCCCTCGTCCCCACGCGAATGAATATGACCTCGCGCGTCCGTCCCGGTTCCTGGCTGACTCTTAACAGCCCCCGCTTGCCCAACACGGCGTTCAACAGGGAGGACTTTCCAACGTTGGACCGGCCTATGACCGCCACTTCAGGCAGGGACGGAGAGGGAAGTTGGGCCGCCTGGCCACAAATCGCCTCGATGTTCGCGTCGTCAAGCTTCAACATTTGAATCCGCTAAGACAAGCGCCGCTCAAGAGTGTTTGCCCGGCTGGGGCGCATCCACGCTTTCAGACGGCGGTGGCGGCACGGGGCGAAAAGGGTCTGAAACCAGGGCCAGGGCCAGCACTTCCTTCAAGGTTGCCACCGGATGAAACGTCATTCCCTCGCGAAGATTTGCAGGAATTTCGGCGATGTCCTTCTCGTTCTCGCTCGGAATGATTACGTGCAGGAGGTCGTGCTGGCGGGCGGCGAGGATCTTTTCCCTGAGGCCGCCGACCGGAAGCACCTTGCCCCGGAGCGTGACCTCGCCCGTCATGGCTATTGTATGACAAGCCGCGATCTTTGTAAAGGCCGACGCCATGGCCACCGCCATCGTAATGCCGGCCGAAGGCCCGTCCTTGGGAATCGCCCCCTCCGGAATGTGAACGTGGACGTCGTTCTTCGCGAAGAAGTCGGCCTTCAAGCCGAGCTTCTCGGCGTTTCCACGGATGAAGGAGAGCGCCGCCCTGGCCGACTCCTGCATCACATCGCCCATCTGTCCCGTAAGTATGAGATTGCCGTCGCCCGGCATCAGGCTGGCCTCTATCAGGAGAATGTCGCCGCCGTTCTGCGTCCACGCCAGACCGACGGCCACGCCGGCCTGGTCCTCGTTCAAAACCTTGCGCTCCTTGTAGCGCGGGACTCCCAGCAGTTCCTCGACGATCTTGGGCGTCACGAGGAGCTTCTGCCGCTTGTGCTCCCGTACAACCCTGTGGGCCACCTTGCGGCACACGGCGGCGATTTCGCGCTCGAGGTTTCTTACCCCCGCTTCTCGCGTGTAGCCGTCAATCAGGAATTCGAGGCCCTCGTCGGTAAGGAGGACTTCTTTCTCCTTCAGGCCGTGGGACTTCCGCTGCTTCGGCGCCAGGTACTGCTTGGCGATCGCCAGTTTTTCGGGCAGCGTATAGCCGGAGAAATTGACGACTTCCATCCTGTCTAAAAGCGCCGGGGGAATCGTGTGGGTCACGTTGGCGGTCGTGATGAAGAAAACCTTCGAAAAGTCGAACGCCACGTCAATGTAGTGGTCAACGAAGGCGCTGTTCTGCTCCGGGTCGAGCACCTCCAGAAGGGCGGAGGAGGGGTCGCCCCGAAAATCTGAACCGAGCTTGTCAATTTCGTCCAGCAGGAAGACAGGGTTTTTCGTGCCCGCGCGCCTTATGAGCTGAATCATCTGGCCCGGAAAAGAGCCTATGTAGGTGCGCCGGTGGCCCTTGATCTCGGCCTCGTCATGCACGCCGCCCAGAGAAAGGCGGACGAACTCCCGCCCCATGCTCCTGGCGATTGACTTGGCGACCGAAGTTTTGCCGACGCCGGGGGGGCCGACGAAGCACAGTATGCTTCCCTTGTGTTCGCTCGCGAGAATGCGAACGGAGAGAAATTCCAGGATTCTCTCCTTGACTTTTTCAAGCCCGTAGTGGTCCTCGTCGAGGATCGCAGCCGCGCGCTTGACGTCCGTCTTGTCCTTGCTCTCATTTGTCCAGGGAAGTGCCAGAAGCCAATCTATGTACGACTTGGCAACGGTCGCCTCGGCTGAAACCGGCGGCATGAACTCCAGGCGCCTCAATTCCTGCAGCGCCTTATCCTTCGCGGCGTCCGGCATACCGGCCTTTTCAATGCGAGCCTTCAGCTCTTCCGCGTCCGTGGCGGCGTCTTCTCTCCCCAATTCCTTCTTTATGAGCTTCATTTTTTCGTTGAGGTAGTACTCGCGCTGGGCTTTTTCGATCTGTTTCTCGACCTCCTTGTTCAGCCGCTGGTCGAGGCTTATGAGGTCGAGCTCGTCGGTCACGAGGCGCCTCAAGAGGACAAGGCGATCCGCGAGCGACGGCGCCTCTATGACCTTCTGCTTTAACGACGCGCTCGCCTGCAACTGGGAGGCCATCTGGTAACAGTAGGCGACCGGATCCTCGGGCGTGAACGCTCCGGCGCCGGGCTCGCTGGAAGATGAAGCCTGCTTGCGCGCGAGGTCCGCGAAGAGGCGTTCGGCCTGCGAAAGGAGGGGTTCGATCTCGTCAACCTTTCCGAGCGGCTCCTCGGCCGGCAGGACCGATACGTGAGGCGTGGCCCCGTCCATTAGAAAATCCTGGATGACGCCCTTTTGCCGCCCCTCCACCAGAAGCTTCACGTGGCCGTTGGGCAATGCCAGCGCCTGCATGATGGAGGCAATGACGCCTACCCTGTGAAGGTCCGCCGGAGCGGGCTCCTCCAAAAGCGGGTCCTTTTGGAGGGCCAGGAAAACGAGCCTGTCCTGCAGCATGGCCTCGTTGACCGCCGCCAGCGACGCGGGGCGCCCGACGACAAACGGGCGGACCGTCTTTGGAAATAGGATCATCTCCCTCAAACCTATGAGGGGCAGCATCTGCATTTCCCTGCCCTTCAGAAGCGAGGCCTCCCGCGTTTCATTCATCCTCGTTTTCCTTTCCCGTTCACGAAATCGAGCGTCATGCCGTTTGCGCGCCCAACGCCACCCAAGGGCTTGCTTCCGCCGCTCAAAAGATTTGTTAGGGCGAAATTTGGCGTCCCGGCGCCTCGGTGGTGGCTTGGCCCTGAAACGATATCAGCCCACGTTTTCCATCATCATTATGGGCTTTGCCCGGTCGAGCACGACGTCCTTTGTAATGACGACTTCCTTGACGTTGGTTTGCGAGGGAATGCCGTACATCAGCTCGAGCATTATGTCCTCGAGGATTACGCGCAGGCCTCGCGCTCCCAGCTCGCGCCCTATCGCCTGCCTCGCGACCTCCTCGATCGCGTCGCCGGTGAAGGTGAGCTTCACGCCCTCCATCTCGAATATCTTCTGGTACTGCTTTACAAGAGCGTTCTTGGGCTCTGTCAATATGACTTTCAGCGCCTTCAGGTCAAGCTCGTGAAGCCCGGCGACCACCGGCACGCGCCCAACGAACTCGGGGATCATGCCGTATTTTATCAGGTCCTGTGGCTGCGCCTTTGACAGAAGCTCGTCCAGCTTGGTGCCCTTGCGGCTCTCAGGAACGCCGCCGTACCCGATGGAAGACTTGTGCAGGCGCCGCTCCACGATCTTTTCGAGGCCGACGAATGCGCCCCCGCAGAGGAACAGCACGTTCGTCGTGTCTATCTGGATAAACTCCTGGTGGGGGTGTTTGCGCCCCCCCTGCGGAGGAACGTTCGCCACCGTGCCTTCCAGTATCTTCAAAAGGGCCTGTTGGACGCCTTCCCCTGAAACGTCCCTGGTTATCGAAACGTTCTCGCTCTTTCGCGCGATTTTGTCAATCTCGTCAATGTAGACGATGCCGCGCTCGGCCTTGGCTTTGTCGCCATCAGCGGCCTGAAGAAGCTTGAGAAGGATGTTTTCAACGTCCTCGCCGACGTAACCAGCCTCAGTCAGCGTCGTCGCGTCGGCGATGGCGAAAGGAACGTTGAGCATGCGGGCGAGAGTCTGAGCAAGAAGGGTCTTTCCAGTGCCGGTAGGCCCAACGAGCAGGATGTTGGACTTTTGCAGCTCAACGTCGGACCGCCGCGTATTGGCCTGCGTCCGCTTGTAGTGGTTGTACACGGCCACGGCTATGCGCTTTTTCGCGTGCTCCTGCCCTATGACGTACTGGTCGAGGAAATCCACTATTTCCCGGGGCTTTGGAAGGGCCCCTTTGGAGTTGTCTTCCTTGTCAATGTCCTCGGCAAGTATCTCGTTGCACGTGTCCACGCATTCATTGCAAATATAGACGCTCGGGCCGGCGATGAGTTTCTTCACCTCCCGCTGCGACTTGTTGCAGAAGCTGCACCTGAGTTCGTTGTCCGAGTAGCGCCTGCTCATGCCAAATCCTTCCCGGTCACGTTAGCTTTTTCTCTTCGATCGAGTGGTGCGTCAGAACCTTGTCAATGAGGCCGTATTCGGTAGCAGCCTCCGGCGCCAGAATGTAATCGCGGTCGCAATCGCGCCTGATGTCCTCTATCGGCTTGCCCGTGTGAATCGCCAGGATGTTGAACAGGCTTTCCCGCATTCTTAGAATCTCCCTGGCCTGGATGTCTATGTCCGCCGCCTGCCCGCTGGCTCCGCCAAGGGGCTGGTGGATGACCATCCTCGAATTGGGTAACGCAAAGCGCTTCCCTTTAGTTCCCGCCGCCAAAAGGACGGCGGCCATCGAGGCGGCCTGGCCGATGCAAACGGTGTTGATGTCCGGCTTGACGAACTGCATGGTGTCGTAAATCGCCAGGCCGGCCGTTATAGACCCGCCTGGGCTGTTGACGTACAGCCAGATGTCCCTCTGCGGGTCCTCCGCTTCCAGGAAAAGAAGCTGCGCGATCACCAGGTTGGCGAGGTGGTCGTCAATCTCTTCCCCCACGAACACGATGTTGTCCTTGAGCAGACGGCTGTAAATGTCATAGGCGCGTTCACCGCGGTTTGTCTGCTCCACCACCATGGGTATCAGAGCCATCTGGTCCTCCCGGGGCCTGCTCAAATGTAACCGAAGCGCCTGAAAGAAGCAAGTCCACCGCCCGGCCGTGCGCCAGGCTTTTGCGGTATCCTTCCAGCGCGTTCTCCTTGGAAAGCCTGGCCTTGAGCTGCTCAACCGTCATGCGGGCGGCTTTGGCCTGCGGTTCAAGCGCGGCGTCCAAATCGCCATCGCTCACTTCAATTCCCATCTGCTTCGCGAGCGCGTCAAGCAGGTAATAGGCGCGCACCTTCTTCTCGGCCACCTGGCGCTGAGACTCGGCCATTTTGTCCCAGTGGATGTCCGCCTTCTCCAGGTCCACGCCCTGCTCGGAGAGCGACTCCGCGAACTTCTGCAGGTCCTCGCGAAGCTGCCTGTCAACAAGCGTCGGCGGGATGGGGAAGGAATGGCGCTCCAGAAGCAACTCGACGGCCTTGTCTCGCTGTTCGGCCTTCATTCCGGCCTCGGCGCGCGCCTTGAGGCTGGCTTCGACGTTGGCCTTCAGGTCGGCCAGGTCCTTTGCGCCCGTGTCCTTGGCGAAGTCGTCGTTGAGTTCAGGCACTTCGCGCCGGACAAGCCGCGTGACCTCAACCACGTAATCGCCTGGCGCCAAGGGGCTCTTCTGTTCCTCCCCGGCAGCGGGCTCGGCAACGTGGACCTCGAATTTTTCACCAGCCTTTCGCCCTAAAAGAGCCCGTTCTACAGGATGGTTGCTCTGGCCGTTGGCCTGAAAAAACTTCTCCTGCCCCTTGGACTGGCTCGCCCTGCGCAACTGGACCACCGCGTAATCTTTTTCCGACGCGGCATCCTCCACCGGCTTCATCACCGCCGCCCGCTCGCGCATCCCTTCAATGAGCCTGTCCACCTGTTCCTGGCTCACCTCCAATTTGCGGCATGTTATCGAGAGCCCTTCGGTGTTGACAGCGGGGACAACCGGGGCAAGTTCAACGACGATTTCACAGCTAAGGGGGCCGCCTTCCTGAAACTCTATGGCCGCGGCGTAAGGATCGACGACCGGGTCCAGATCATGCTCCTTCATGAGCCCCTTGGCCATCTCAGGAAGCGCGTGCTCGACCACTTCGTCTCGAATCTCCTTCTTGAACCTGGCTTTCAGGAGAGAATCAGGGGCTTTGCCCGGCCTGAAGCCCGGGATGCGCGCGTGAGCGCGGACCTCTTTCAACGCGTGGTGAAAATGAGGCTCCACCTCTTCCCAGGACCATTTGACGTTGTAGAACTTCTGACAACCTTTTTCTTCCTTGAGCGTGCTTTCCATCGGAATCCTTATCTAGAAGGCTGCTAAAGAGCGGGGCGGCGGACGAAGCCGCAGCCTGACGACGAGTTTATTATACCACAAAAACAGTTTGCAGTCCCGGCCAGGGCGTAATCGCGAAGGCGGAAGCAGAGATCAGCCTCCAACAGTGAAGGAGGCTGATCCGATCTCGGCGCCCGATCCATCCAAAACGGCCACCTTCCACGTTCCAGGCGAGACTTTCTTTCGGCTCCACGTTCTCCAGTGAGCGGCCTTCACGGAAAGCGTCTGCCTGAATACTTCCTTGCCATCTTTGGACCAGACGTGGGTAATCTCGGATGTGCCTTCCGCCCCCGAAAACTCCGAGAAGCAAAAAAGCTCTTTGGCCGTGGCGGGAAAAGAGGCCGCGGCGCCCACGGGCTCCCTGTTTTCCACCGACGAACAAATCACTACGCGGTCGGCCTTCGCCGAGGCGAAAAGAGGCAGGGCCAGCATTAGCGCAAGCCCAGCCACCGCTGCGAGCGTCAAGAACGGACGGCTATTCATCTTTATCCCCCATAATATGGTTTGCGCCTACGCGGTCACTTCTCTTGTTTTTCCTTCAGCGCCGCCTGCGCCGCCGCCAATCGAGCCACCGGCACCCTGTAGGGCGAGCAGGAAACGTAGTTGAGGCCTATCATGTGGCAGAACTCCACGGACGTCGGTTCGCCGCCGTGCTCGCCGCAGATTCCGATCTGGAGCTTTTTCCGCGCCTTGC
>JAEMPZ010000251.1 GCA_022759065.1 Acidobacteriota bacterium
TGCTCGAGATGGCTTGCGAAGAAGACGACGTCCTCATGGAGGCTTTCCTTGATGGCAAGCCCCTGGACATGGGGCGGGTCAAGGCGGCGCTTCGCAAGGGAACCATCTCGATGCACTTCACCCCGGTTCTCTGCGGCTCGGCCTTCAAGAACAAGGGCATTCAGCCGATGCTGGACGCCGTCGTTGAGTTCTTGCCATCGCCGGTTGATATACCACCCATCAAAGGGGTGAATCCCGATACCAACCAGATTGAAGAACGCCGCCACAGGGACGAAGACCCATTCTGCGCCCTGGTGTTTAAAATAATGACCGACCCATTTGTAGGCCAGCTCGCCTTTCTCCGGGTCTACTCCGGAACCCTGGAATCGGGCTCCTACATCTGGAACGTCACCAAGAACCGTCAGGAGCGGGTCGGCCGCCTGTTGAAGATGCACGCCAACAAGCGCGAGGACATAGACGAGGTGCGCGCCGGCGACATCGGCGCCATAGTCGGGCTCAAGGACGTGGTGACCGGTAGCACGCTCTGCCCGAAGGACCACCCGATCGTGCTCGAATCAATGGATTTTCCAGATCCGGTCATAGCGGTGGCCATCGAGCCGAAGACGAAGGCCGATCAGGAAAAACTTTCGGCGGCGCTCCAGAAGCTGGCCAAGGAAGACCCTACGTTCCGGTGCCACGTTGACGAGGAGACGGGCCAGACGCTCATTTCCGGCATGGGAGAGCTTCACCTGGAGATAATCGTTGACCGCCTGACTCGCGAATTCGGGGTTCAGGCCACTGTGGGCAAACCCCAGGTCGCCTATCGCGAAGCGCTCACGCGCCCGTCCCAGGCTGAAGGAAAGTACATCAAACAGACTGGAGGACACGGGCAGTATGGCCACGTGAAGATCAAGGTTGAGCCGGCGGAAGCGGCCGAGGGCGTCATTTTCGAATCGCAGATCGTTGGCGGTTCCATTCCCAAGGAGTACATCGGCGCGATCCAAAAGGGCGTAACGGAGGCGGCCGAAACCGGCGCTCTGGCGGGCTACCCGGTGCGCAACGTCAAGGTCGTCCTTTACGACGGCTCTTACCACGAGGTTGACTCCTCCGAGATGGCTTTCAAGATAGCCGCCTCGATGGCCTTCAAGGACGCCGCGAGGGCCGCCGGCCCCATTATTCTCGAGCCGGTGATGAAGGTCGAGGTCACCGTGCCGGAGAACTACATGGGCGACGTGATCGGGGATCTCAATTCGAGGAGAGGCAAAATCCAGGACATGCAGGGGCGCTTGAACCTCCAGGTCATTACGGCGAGGGTTCCGCTGGCGGAAATGTTCGGGTACGCCACCTCTCTGCGCTCGCTCACGCAGGGACGGGGCAATTACGTGATGCAGTTCGAGCGGTATGAGCCTGTTCCAAAGCAAGTGTCGGACGAGATCATCGCCCGCGTTCAGGGCAGTTAAGGAGGCTGAGGATGTCTAAGGAGAAGTTCAATCGTTCCAAAACCCACGTAAACGTCGGGACCATTGGACACGTGGACCACGGGAAGACCACGCTGACGGCCGCCATCACGAAGGTTCAGGCTGCCAAGGGCCTGGCTAAGTTCATCTCCTACGATGAGGTGGCCAAGGCCTCTGAGTCCCAGGGGCGGCGCGACCCGACCAAGGTTTTGACGATCGCCACGTCGCACGTGGAGTACGAGTCCGGGAAGCGCCACTACGCGCACGTTGACTGCCCCGGCCACGCCGATTACATCAAGAACATGATCACCGGCGCGGCTCAGATGGATGGCGCGATCCTGGTGGTTTCGGCCGAGGACGGCCCGATGCCCCAGACCCGCGAGCACATTCTGCTCGCCAGGCAGGTCGGCGTGCCGTACATCGTCGTCTTCCTCAACAAGTGCGACAAGGTTGACGACCCGGACCTTCTTGAGCTGGTCGAGATGGAAGTCCGCGACCTCCTCTCCTCGTACCAGTTCCCGGGCGACAAGACCCCCGTCATCCGCGGTTCGGCGCTCAAGGCCATGCAGTCGGAAGATCCGAACGGCCCTGACGCGAAGTGCATCCAGGAACTGTTGGACGCCTGCGACACCTTCATTCCAGATCCGGTGCGCGACATTGACAAGCCCTTCCTGATGCCGATCGAGGACATCTTCTCGATCTCCGGCCGTGGCACCGTCGTGACCGGGCGCGTCGAGCGCGGCATCGTCAAGGTCGGCGACGAAATGGAAATCATCGGCCTGCGGCCGACGTTCAAGACCGTCATCACCGGCGTCGAGATGTTCCGCAAGCTTCTCGACCAGGGCCAGGCGGGCGATAACGTCGGGCTGCTGCTCCGCGGGACCAAGAAGGAAGAGGTCGAGCGCGGCCAGGTCGTCGCAAAGCCGGGCAGCATCACGCCTCACACGAAGTTCAAGGCCGAAGCATACATTCTCACCAAGGATGAAGGCGGCCGCCACACGCCGTTCTTCAAGGGATACCGCCCGCAGTTCTACTTCCGCACGACCGACGTGACTGGAGACGTTGAACTGCCCGCCGACCGCGAAATGGTCATGCCTGGCGACAACGTGAGCATGGTGGTTACGCTGATCCAGCCAATAGCCATGGAAAAGGGCCTGAGGTTCGCCATCCGCGAGGGTGGACGGACGGTTGGCGCGGGCACTATCACGGAGATCGTGGAGTAGGAGCTAGGATCTCATGCTGAACGAGAAGATCCGCATACGCCTTTTGGCGTACGACTACTGGATACTGGACCGCTCCACGAAGGAGATAGTGGAGACGGCCAAAAGAACCGGCGCCCGCGTCAAGGGGCCCATTCCCCTTCCGACCGACCGGAACATTTGGACCGTCAACCGCTCTCCCCACGTGGACAAAAAGTCCAGGGAGCAATTCGAGATGAGAACGCACAAGCGCCTGTTGGACATTTACGATCCCACGCCGCAGACCGTTGACGCTCTCATGAAGCTTAACCTGCCTCCGGGCGTGGACGTGGAAATCAAGGCGTTCGCCAAGTAGGTTATACGGACCAAACATCCCGCGCAGCCGCCTGAAGCGGCGTGCGGCGGGCAAGCAAGTCGCGCGTATTCGGCGCGACCAAGGCTTGAGGAGATGAGGCATGAAGATAGGCATCCTGGGGCGCAAGCTGGGGATGACGCAGGTGTTCGATGAGAGCCGCGCGGTCGTGCCGGTTACCGTGATCGCCGCCGGCCCCTGCGTGGTCTTGCAGAAGAAGAGCCCCGAGACGGACGGCTATCACGCCGTGCAGATCGGCCTGGTGGAGAAGGTCGGGCGCAACGGCTTGACGAAACCGCAGATAGGCCACCTGAAGAAGGCCGGCGCCAGCTCGGTGAAGGCGATCCGCGAGCTTCGGGGCGAGTTCCCTGAGCTGAACGTCGGGTCCACCATAGCTGCGGACGCTTTCGGTGGCAGCGAAATAGTTGATGTCATCGGAACCAGCAAGGGCAAGGGCTTTCAGGGCGTCGTCGTCCGCCATCACTTCAAAGGCGGCAGGGCCACGCACGGTTCGATGTTTCACCGCGCCCCCGGCTCGATTGGCGCCTCCTCCGATCCATCCCGCGTCCTCAAGGGCACGAGGATGGCCGGACAGATGGGCCACGGCAGGACCACGGTGAAGAACTTGAAGCTAGTGAAGGTGGACGCGGAAAACGGCATGCTCCTGGTGCGCGGAGCTGTGCCCGGTCCCCGCGGCAGCCTGGTGCTAGTGCACGGCATTCGGTGAGGGGCAGGCCATGGTGAACCTAACGGTAATCAACTCGTCCTTGGAACCGCAGCGAGAACTCTCGCTGCCCGAGGAGATATTCGGCCAGCCGTACCGGCGCGACCTGGTCTATGAGGCTGTTCGCAGCTTCAGGGCCAACCAGCGGCTTGGGACGGCCTCCACGAAGAACCGGGACGAAGTGTCCGGGTCGGGCAAGAAGCTTTGGAAGCAGAAGCATACCGGGCGCGCCCGCATGGGCGAACGGACTTCTCCGCTCTGGTACCACGGCGGCATCGTCTTCGGGCCGAAGCCCCGCGATTATTACTACGCGATTCCAAAAAAGGTGCGCCGCAGCGCCATGCGCACGATCCTGTCGGAGCGCGTCAGGCGCGGCTCGCTAAAGGTCCTGGATTCGATGGCCATGGATGACCCCAGGACAAAGCAGTTCATGGAACGTTACGGCGCCATCGTCAACGGGGCCTCCAGCCTTCTTTTCGTGGACGTGGAGCCGTCGCGCGCCTTGCTTCTCGCCAGCCGGAACGTGCCTGGGGTGAAAGTGGCGCGGGTGGCCGAGGTCAACGCTTACGATCTCGCCCGTTACCGGACGGTCGTTTTCACTGAACCGGCGCTTTTGAAGCTTGCAAAGGACCTGACGCCATGAGAAACCCGCAGACAGTTCTTATACGCCCTCTGCTTACGGAAAAGAACCTTTTGGCCAAGGAGAGGCGGAACACGCTTGCTTTCGAGGTGGCCGTCTTCGCCAACAAGATTGACGTCGCCAGGGCGGTCGAGAAAACCTTCCAGACGAAGGTGGCCTCCGTGCGCATCGTGAACACGCTTGGCAAAATAAAGCGGATGGGCCGCTCCGAGGGCAAGCGCCCTGACAAGAAAAAGGCTTACGTGACCCTGAAGAAGGGCCAGAAGCCGGTCGAATATTTCGAGGGCATCTAAGGGGAGAGCCATGGGCATCAAGACCTATAAACCATATACCCCGAGCCGGCGCTACATGTCGAACATGACGTTCGACGAGATCACAAAGGCGACGCCGGAAAAAGGGCTCATCGAGCCGAAAAAGCGCCTGAGCGGGCGTAACGCTCACGGCCACGTGACGATGAGGCGAAGGGGCGGCGGGCAGAAACGGAACTACCGCGTGGTGGATTTCAAGCGCGACAAGTTCGGCATTCCCGCCAAGGTCGCGGCGATAGAGTACGACCCGAACAGGACCTGCCGCATCGCGCTGCTCTTCTACGCCGATGGCGAGAAGCGCTACATCCTCTGCCCGGAAGGGCTTGTCCCAGGGCAGACGGTGATGTCGGGCGAACAGGCCGAAGTGGCGACCGGGAACACGCTGCCGCTCAGGAAAATCCCGGTCGGCACGATGGTCCACAACGTGGAGCTGAAGGTGAAGGGCGGCGGCCAGTTGGCGCGTTCCGCCGGAGCCACCGTTCAGTTGATGGCCAAGGAAGGCCACTACGCCACGCTGAAAATGCCATCCGGCGAAATGAGGCTGGTAAACGCCGACTGCCTGGCGACGATAGGGCAGGTCGGCAACCTTGACCACAAGAACATCGTTTTGGGCAAGGCCGGCCGATCCCGCTGGCTGGGCCGCAGGCCGAAGGTCCGTGGCACGGCGATGAACCCGGTGGACCACCCGCACGGCGGCGGAGAGGGAAAGAGCAAGGGCGGAAGGCACCCCGTGACGCCGTGGGGCCAGCCCACAAAGGGCTACAAGACCCGCCGCAACAAGCGCACGGCGCGGTTCATCCTTAAGAGGAGGCGCTAGATGTCGCGCTCACTGAAAAAGGGCCCCTTCGTGGACGCCCACCTGCTGAAGAAGGTGGACGACATGAATGCCGCGGACAAGAAGCAGGTAATCAAGACGTGGAGCCGAAGGTCCATGGTGGTTCCGGCCATGCTGAACCACACGATCGCGGTGCACAACGGGAAAAAGTTCGTCCCGGTCTACGTCACCGAAAACATGATCGGGCACAGGCTGGGCGAGTTCGCCGCGACCAGGACCTTCCGAGGCCATTCCGGCGCGCGCAAGGCCGAGGTTACCGCGACGCCGCCGCCGCCGCCGGCAGCAAAGTGACGAGGGGCTGAAAATGATCGCTAAAGCATCAGTCAAGTACGTGAGTGTTTCGCCTCAGAAGGCGAGGCTTGTGGCGGACGCCATACGCGGCAAGCTGGTGGCCGAGGCGCTTTCGGCGCTCAGCTTCACCAACAAGGGCGTGGCGAGGGACTTCGCGAAGGTACTGAAGGCCGCCGTCGCGAATGCCGAAACCGGCGCGAAAGGGAACGTGGACGTTGACAAGCTTTACGTTTCAACCGTGACGGTGGATGGAGCATCGCTAAGGACTCGCCGCCGCACGATGCCGGCCCCAATGGGCCGGGCGTACCGTTTCGTGCGAAGGCAGAGCCACATTGAGATTGGTCTAGAGGAAACCAAGTAGGCCTTAGGGCCATACGGGAGGTGCGCGTTGGGCCAAAAAGTTCACCCCGTGGGGTTCCGCCTTGGATTCAACAAGGCCTGGGAGTCCCGCTGGATCGCCAAGAAGGATTACAAGACGCTTTTGCACGAGGATCTCGAGCTGCGCGAGGAGCTGCAGAAGAAGCTCCAGCACGCGGGCGTTTCAAAGATCGAGGTGGAACGGGCCGGCAAAAAGCTGACCGTCTCCCTGGCCACCAGCCGCCCAGGCATCATCATCGGCAAGAAGGGCGCCGAGGTTGACAGGCTCAAGGAAGAGCTCCAGAAGCGCACGGGGCGCGAAGTTTACGTCAAGATAGACGAGATTCACCGTCCCGAACTGGACGCCAAGCTCGTGGCCGATTCGATCGCGCTGCAACTCACGAAGCGCGTGGCGTTCCGCCGGGCGATGAAGCGGGCGAGTGAAATGGCCCGCAAATTCGGCGCGCTTGGCATCAAGATACGCGTTGCCGGAAGGCTGAACGGCGCCGAAATTGCCCGCTCTGAATGGTACCTCGACGGCCGCCTGCCCCTGCAGACGCTCAGAAGCGACATTGACTACGGCCTTGGCGAGGCCCTGACGACGTACGGGATAATCGGAATAAAGGTTTGGATTTACAAGGGCGAAAAGGTCGGCCACTAGCCCATAGGGGAGCTTCACCATGTTAATGCCGAAGAAGGTAAAATATCGCAAGCAGATGAGAGGCCGCCGCTGCGGCCCCGCCAAGGGCGGCGCCCACGTTGATTTCGGCGATTTCGGGCTCATGGCGCTGGAGCCGGCGTGGATCACCAACCGGCAGATCGAAGCGAGCCGCATCGCCATCAATCGCCACATCAAGCGTGGCGGGAAGCTCTGGATCCGCGTTTTTCCAGACAAGCCCTACACGAAGAAGCCTCTTGAGACCCGCATGGGCAAGGGCAAGGGCAATCTGGAGGGCTGGGTGGCCGTGGTGAAGCCGGGCCGCGTTATGTTCGAGCTGGAGGGCGTCACTTCAGAAGAGGCGCAGGAGGCTTTCCGCCTGGCCGCCCACAAGCTCCCAATCAAGACGCGCTTTGTGGCGCGCAAGGAGCAGGAGTTCGCGTCATGATGAAGCCAAAAGAACTTCGACAGACCGCCAAGGTGCGCGAGCTTTCCGTCGAGGACCTGAACCAGGAGGCCCGGGAAATATCCGACCACCTGATGAAGCTGCGCTTCCAGCAGGCCGCGGGGCAGGTCGAAAATCCTTCAATCATCAGGGAATACCGCCACGGGCTCGCGCGGATCAAGACCGTGCTGGCGGAAAAGCGGCGTTTGGCGAAGGGGAGCTGAGACATGGATATCGCTGAGAAGAAAACCCCGGTCCGCCATCGCGCCACAAAGGTGGGCGTGGTGGTAAGCGACAAGATGGACAAGACCATCGTCGTTCGCGTGGAGCGCAGGATGTTCCATTCGACCTACATGAAAGTCGTCAAGCGCAGCGCCCGTTTCAAGGCGCACGACGAAAAGAACCAGTGCGGCGTCGGCGACAAGGTTGAAATCATCGAGACAAGACCTTTGAGCCGGGACAAGCACTGGGCCGTCCGGCGCATCCTGCAGAAGGCCCGTTAGGGCGAGGGCGAGGTGACGCTATGATTCAAATGGGAACGATTCTCAAAGTGGCGGATAACTCGGGCGCCAAGAAGATCGCCTGCATAAGGCTCAAGGGCGGAAGCACCGCCGGCCGCTACGCCAGGCTTGGCGACATCATCACCTGCTCCGTCAAGGAAGCCGCGCCACAGGCCCCGGTCAAAAAGGGGAAGGTGGTCAAGGCGGTGGTCGTCCGCGCCGTGAAGGAAACAAGGAGGCGCGACGGCTCCTATATTCGTTTCGATGAGAACGCGGCGGTGCTGGTTGACGAGAAGGGCGAGCCCGTGGGGACGCGAGTCTTTGGCCCGGTTGCGCGCGAACTGCGCGAGCGCCGATTCATGAAAATCGTCTCGCTGGCGCCGGAAGTCATTTGAGCACTTAGGAAGGAAACGGCCATGACCATTCGCATCAAGAAAAACGACCAGGTGGTCGTCCTCGGCGGGAAGGACAAGGGTAAGCGCGGGCGCGTGCTATCCGTTTCGCCGCAAGAGAGGACGGCCAAGGTGGAAAACGTGAATTTCGTCAAGCGCCACACCAGGGCCAATCCGCAGAAGAACATCAAGGGCGGAATCCTCGAGAAGGAATCTCCGGTTCCGGTGAGCCGCCTCATGGTGATTTGCAAGGATTGCCAGAAGCCCACCCGCCTCAAGGCCCAGGTGGCCGAAGGCGGCAAGAAGGTCCGCGCGTGCAAGAAATGCGGCGCGGTGCAGGATTAGGGAGCGCGCCATGAAGACGATGCCTCGCTTGCGCGAGAAATACGCCAAAGAGATCGTGCCGAAACTCCAGAAGGAGCTAGGCTACAAGAACGTCATGGCCATCCCGAAGCTTGAGAAGATCACGGTCAACGTTGGCATCGGGGAGGCCAAGAGCGACATCAAGCTTCTGGACGAAGCGGCCGCGATGCTGACGGCCATAAGCGGCCAGAAGGCCGCCCTGCGCAGGGCCCGCAAGTCAATCTCCAACTTCAAGCTGCGGCAGGGCCAGCCGATCGCCGCCGTCGTGACGATGCGGGGAGACCGCATGTACGAGTTCATGGACCGCTTCATAAGCCTCGCCATTCCGCGAATGCGAGACTTCAGGGGCGTGCCAGACCGCTCTTTCGACGGTAGGGGAAACTACACCATCGGGGTGCGGGACCAGCTCATTTTCCCGGAGGTCGAATACAACAAGGTCACGCGGGCGATGGGAATGAACATCACATTCGTAACGACGGCAAAGACGGATCCCGAGGCGAAGGCCCTGCTGGCCCACTTCGGCATGCCGTTCAGAAAGTAATTTCAGGAGAGCAGAATGGCCAGTACGCGAGCGTTCGCCAAAATGGCAAAAAAACCGAAGTTCGCGATCCGTTACCGTAACCGCTGCAAGCGGTGCGGGCGGTCGCGGGGCTATTACCGCAAATTCGCCCTCTGCCGCCTCTGTCTGCGGCAGCTTGCCCTGGCAGGCCAGTTACCAGGCGTCGTCAAAGCGTCTTGGTGAGGTGACATCATGAGCATGACTGATCCTATCGCCGATCTTCTCACGCGCATCCGAAACGGCCTCGCGGCCGGCCTGAAGGCCGTGGAGCTGCCATCGTCCAACCTGAAGGTCGAGATCGTCAAGATCCTCAAGGACGAGGGTTACGTGACCAACTACATGGTGACGGAGGACGGAAAGCAGGGCATCCTGAAGGTCGACCTGAAGTACAGGGACGACGGCCGGCCGGTCATTGACGGCATAGAGAGGGCATCCAAGCCCGGGCGCCGTTATTACGCCGGAAAAGATGAAATCAAGCCGGTTCTGGACGGGCTTGGCATAAGCATCATAAGCACGTCCCACGGGCTAAAGACCGACAAGGCAGCGCGCCGCGAAGGCATCGGCGGCGAAGTCCTTTGCAGGGTCTGGTAAGGAGAGGACACCATGTCGCGTATCGGCAAACAGCCAATCCCGATCCCGAAGGCGGTGAAAGTCGCCATGGGCGAGGGCATCGTTGAAGTCCAGGGGCCGAAAGGCAAGCTGGCCACTCCGGTGCCGGCCCTGATCGCGTGCCACATTGAGGGCCAGAACCTTCTGGTCGCAAGGGACAATGACACTAAATCGGCCCGTGCCCTTCACGGACTGACTCGCGCGCTTCTGGCGAACGCCGTAAAGGGCGTCACCGACGGATACAAGAAAGAGCTTGATATCGTCGGCGTCGGCTACAAGGCGAGCGTGGAAGGCAAGAAGGCGGTTTTCAACATCGGCTACTCCCATCCCATCGAGCTTGAGATTCCAGACGGCATCCAGATAACGATTGAAAAGAACACCCACGTGACGGTGTCTGGTTACGACAAGCAGCTCGTCGGGCAGGTGGCCGCGATAATTCACGCCTTCAAGAAGCCGGATCCGTACAAGGGCAAAGGCGTCATGTACACTGGCGAGCACATCATCCGCAAGGCTGGCAAAGCCGCCAAGTAAGCGAGGGCAGAGGTCATGGCGAACCACCGTAATTTTGACAGGAAGCAGAAAAGAGACTGGCGGAGAGTCAGGATATTGAAGCGCATCGAAGGAAGCGCCGAGAAGCCCCGCCTGTGCGTTTACAAAAGCCGCAAGTACATATACGTCCAGGCGGTGGACGACCTGGCCGGGGTGACGGTGGCGCAAGCCTCCTCGCTGGAGCCGGCGTTGAAGGGCGAACTGAAGACTTCGGGAAAGCACGTTTCCGTGGCCCAGAAGCTCGGGCTGTTGATCTCCGAGCGGCTCAAGGCAAAGGGGATCGAAAAGGCCGTGTTTGACCGAGGCGGTTACCTTTACCACGGCCGCGTGAAGTCCCTTGCCGAAGGCGCCCGCAAGGGCGGCCTGCAGTTCTAGGAGGAGTTTCTATGGAAGATCGCACGTCGGGCGCAAGCGAATTCAAGGACCACGTGGTTCAGATAAGGCGCGTCACCAAGGTCGTCAAGGGCGGCAAGAACTTCTCCTTCTCGGCGCTGGTCGTCGTTGGTGATGGCAAAGGCCGCGCCGGCTACGGGCTCGGCAAGGCGCGGGAGGTTCCTCTGGCCATTTCAAAGGGAATGGAGCAGGCCAAGCGGCGAATGGTCTCCATCGCGCTTCAGGGCAACACGCTGCCCCACTTCGTGGAAGGCCGTTATGGGGCGGGACGCGTCATTCTGAGGCCCGCGTCAAAGGGAACCGGCGTAATCGCGGGCGGCGCCGTCCGCGCCGTCATGGAGGTCGCCGGGGTACAGGATGTGCTCACGAAGTGCATCGGGACCAACAACCCGCAAAACGTCGTCAAGGCTGCTTTTCAGGGGCTCAGAAAGCTCCAGAGCCCCGAAGCCGTCGCCCGCAAGCGCGGGAAAACATTGGAAGAGATTCTGGGGTAAGCCATGGTAACGAAAAAGAAGAAAGAGGCCCACGTGGTGGTGACCCTGGTGAAGCGCCCCTCCACCGAGAAACTCAGGAAGATAGCGTGGAGCATGGGACTTCGCAAAATGAACGACACTAAACGGTACCCCGACAGGCCCGAGATCCGCGGAATGATTTTCGCGGTCAAGCACCTGCTCTCGGTAACCGAGGAAAGCTGAGGGGGCTTCAATGTTCCTGAGCGAAATCAGCCCTGCCAAGGGCGCGTGCAAGAAACGAAAGCGTGTGGGCCGCGGGCCGGGTTCGGGCCACGGCAAGACCGCCTGCAAGGGTGAAAAGGGGCAGAAGTCGCGCTCCGGCTTTCACCAGTACGCGGGCTTCGAGGGCGGGCAGATGCCCTTGAAGCGCCGCTTGCCGAAGCGCGGGTTTACCAACATTTTCGCGGTTGACGTGCAGGTGGTCAACCTTGAGAAGTTGGGCCGTTTCAAGGCCGGTGCCGAGGTTGACTCCAAGGCGCTCGCGGGCGAGGGGCTCATCGCTTCCGCCGGCCGCCCGGTAAAGGTTCTGGGCAAGGGAAAAATAGACAAGGCGCTAGTGGTCAAGGCCAACGCCTTCTCCGAAAGCGCTAAAGCGGCCATCGAAAAGGCCGGCGGCAAGGCCGAGGTGGTATAGCCGTGATTGAAGCCTTCCAAAACATATTCCGCATCCCCGACCTGCGCAAGCGCGTGATCTTCACGTTCCTCCTGCTCGCGGTTTACCGCGTCGGCGCGCAGATCCCCACTCCAGGCATTGACGCGCTGGCGTTGCAGGAATTTTTCAAGCAGTACGCGTCGGGCGTTCTGGGCTTCGTCAACCTCTTCTCCGGCGGGGCGCTTGCCCGCTGCACCATATTCGCGCTGGGCATCATGCCCTACATCACGGCCTCCATCATCTTTCAGCTCTTGGGCGTCGTGTGGCCCTACATCGAAAAACTGCAGAAGGAAGGCGGGGCTGAGGGCAGGAAGAAAATCACCCAGTACACGAGGTACGCCACCATCCTGATCTGCATCGTGCAGGCGGCCGGCATCTCGGTCTGGCTGAAGAACCTCGTGGCTCCAGGCACCGGCCACAGGATCGTGCCTAATCCGGGCCTTTGGTATCACATCTCGGTCGTCATCATCCTGACCGCGGGCTCGGTATTCGTCATGTGGCTGGGCGAGCAGATCACCGCGCGCGGCATCGGCAACGGCATTTCGCTGATGATCTTCGCCGGCATCGTCGTCGGCCTGGTCCCGGCTATCGTGAAGACCTTCCGAAAGTGGGCCCAGGGCGACCTCAACCTGTTCGTCATCGTGATACTGATGGCGTTCATGCTCGCCGTGGTGGCGTTCATCGTCTACTTCGAGAGGGCGCAGCGCAAGATTCCGATCCAGTACGCCAAGCGCATGGTCGGCCGGAGAATGGTCGGCGGAACCGCCGTCTTCTTCCCGCTGAAGCTCAACCCGGGCGGCGTCATGCCCATCATTTTCGCCGTCTCCCTCCTGGCGGTGCCGCAGACGATTCTCCAGTTGCCGGCGCTTTCCCAGTATGAATGGGCGCGGACGCTGGCGTCCTATTTCGGATACGGCTCGTTGACCTATCTTGCCCTCTACGCCGTCCTTATCGTTCTCTTCGCCTACTTCTACATCTCCATCGTCTTCAACCCAGACGACATGGCGGACAACCTCAAGAAGTACGGCGGCTTTATTCCCGGCATCAGGCCCGGAAAGAGCACGAGCGACTTCCTCTACCGCTCCTTGAACAGGCTTTTGTTCGCCGGCTCCATATACCTCGTGATCGTCGCCCTGTTGCCGGTGATGCTCATCAGCGGCCTTCCTCTCCAGCATATTTGGGGAATCGGCCCCTCGATCGAAAACTTCCTGAAGGCGGCGCATTTTGACTGGATTCTTCGGGGCTTCAGCCTGGACTTCTATTTTGGAGGCACCTCGCTGCTGATCGTCGTGGGTGTCGCCATGGATACGCTGCAGCAGATTGAGTCGCAGCTCGTCATGAGGAACTACGAGGGCTTTTCAAGGCGAAGCCGGTTGCGCGGCAGGAGGGGGTGAACGTGGCACAGAAGAACTTGATCCTATTGGGGCCGCCAGGCGCGGGCAAGGGAACTCAGGCGAAGGTGCTTTCCGAAAAGCTGGGCCTGCCTCACGTTTCCACGGGAGACATGTTGCGCGAGGCGGTGCGCGAAGGAACCGAGCTTGGGCTGAAGGCCAAGGCGGTCATGGATGCCGGCCAGCTCGTCAGCGACGAGCTTCTTACCGGAATAGTCAAGGAGCGGCTTTCCAAAAAGGATTGCGCCGGAGGTTTTATTCTTGACGGCTATCCAAGAAATCTTTCCCAGGCGGCCATTCTTGACGAGATATTGAAGAGCCTCGGCAAGGAGGCGGCTCGCGCCGTTGAGCTGGAGGTTCCCGACGAGGCGATCGTCACGCGGTTAAGCCAGCGCCGCTCCTGCCCGAAGTGCGGGGCGGTTTATAACCTGGCGACGAACCCTCCGGCAAAAGAGGGCTTGTGCGACAAGTGCGGAACCGCCCTTGTCCAGCGGGACGACGACAAGGAGTCGGTCATTCGCCAGCGCCTTTTGGTTTATCACGAGAAGACCGCGCCCCTTTCCGACCACTTCAGGAAGCAGGGGCGCCTGCTCGCCGTGGACGGAAGCAAAAAACCCGAGGCGGTTTTGGCCGATTTAATGAAAGCGGTGGGATGATTCAGTTGAAGAGCGCCGAGGAAATCCGTATAATGGATAAGGCGAACGCCATCGTGCACAAGGTGCTGGACGCGCTTGAGGCCGCCGTGGCTCCTGGCGTGGTCCTTGGCGACCTGGACCGCATGGCGCACTCGCTGACCTTGAGCGCAGGGGCAAAGCCCGCCTTCAAGGGTTATCACGGTTATCCGGCGAGCGTCTGCATCTCCGTCAACGACGAAGTCGTGCACGGCATTCCCGGGTCGCGGGCGCTCAAGCAGGGCGACCTGGTTTCGCTGGATTTCGGCGTCGTCTACGAGGGCTTTTACGGCGACGCGGCGAAAACATGCGTTGTGGGCCCGGCTGACGAGAAAGCTCGGCTCCTTTTGGACGTGACTCGCGAGTCGCTGATGAAGGGCATCCAGCAGGTCCGCCCTGGCAACCGGGTTTCGGACATCTCGCACGCCGTGCAGGAATGGGTCGAGTCCCACGGCTTTTCGGTGGTGCGCGATTACGTCGGCCACGGGATTGGGCGCGCCCTCCACGAGGACCCTCAGATCCCCAATTTCGGGGAGCGGGGCCATGGTCCAAGGCTCCAGCCCGGAATGGTCCTGGCGATCGAGCCGATGGTGAACGAGGGCGGTTTCGAGGTGACGGTGGACGATGACGGATGGACGGTCCGCACCAAAGACGGCCTCCGCTCGGCCCATTTTGAATATTCGGTGGCCGTGACCTCCTCCGAACCGGTCATTCTTGGCGTGGGCGGGGCGGCATGAGCAAAGACGACGTCATCCAGATGAAGGCGATCGTGCGCGAGGCGCTGCCGAACGCGATGTTTCGCGTCGAGCTGGAGAACGGACACAGGGTGCTGGCGCACATTTCGGGCAAGATGCGCAAGCATTTCATCAGGATACTGCCCGGTGACCAGATCCTCGTTGAGCTTTCTCCGTACGATCTCAATCGGGGGCGCATAGTTTACAGGTTCAAGACGTGATGGGAGCCTTGTCATGAAAGTAAGACCGTCGGTTAAAAAAATCTGCCCGAAGTGCAAGATCGTCAAGCGCAAGGGCGTAATCCGGGTAATCTGCGAAAACCCGAAACACAAGCAGCGCCAGGGTTAAGGAGGTAGCGCCGTGGCACGTATCGCTGGTGTAGATCTTCCGCTCAACAAGCGGGTTGAAATCGGCCTGACGTACATATACGGGATAGGGCTCGCCCGCTCCCACGCCATCCTGGCGAAGGCTGGCGTGAGCCAGGACGTCCGGGTCAAGGACCTGACCGAGGACGAGGTGGCCCGCATCCGCAAGGTCATCCAGGAAGAAGGTTACGTCGAGGGCGACCTCCGAAAGCGCGTCCAGATGGATGTTCGCAGGCTCATTGACATCGGCGCCTATCGGGGGGCGAGGCATCGCGCGGGGCTTCCTTGCCGCGGGCAGAGAACCCACACGAACGCCAGGACGCACAAGGGGCCGCGCCGCGCCATTGCCGGCAAGAAGAAGGTAACGAAGTAAACGCGCCTATGGGTATGGCGCAGCGCCAAAGGAGATAGCGCATGGTTAAGACCGCGGGTGCAAAGAAGGCCGCGCGCCGGGAGAAGAAAAACATTCCCACCGGCATGGTCTTCATTAACGCCTCTTTCAACAACACTCTGATCACCTTCACGGACCTGGAAGGGAACACGCTTTCCTGGACGACATCCGGGGCCAGCGGTTTCAAGGGCACCAGAAAGGGCACGCCCTTTGCCGCGCAGGTTGCCGCCAAAACGGCCGCCGAAAAGGCCATGGAGCACGGCCTTCACGAAGTTGACGTCAGAGTGAAAGGGCCGGGTTCGGGCCGTGAATCGGCCATCAGGGCGATCCAGGCCACAGGGTTGAAGATACGCTCGATTTCTGACATAACCCCAATTCCGCACAACGGTTGCCGCCCGCCCAAGCGGCGGCGCGTGTAAGGTAAAGGAGGAACGCCTTGGCACGGTATCATCAGTCCGTCTGCCGTCTATGCCGCCGTGAGGGAGTCAAGCTATTCCTCAAGGGCGACCGCTGCTTCAAAGACAAATGCGCCATCGAGAAGCGAAACACGCCGCCGGGCCAGCACATAAGAAGGCGAGGCAAGGTGCAGGGTTACGGGCTTCAGTTGCGCGAGAAGCAGAAGGTCAAGCGTCTCTATGGCATTTTGGAAAAGCAGTTCCGTGGCTATTTCCACAAGGCCAGCCTTTCAAGGGGAGTCACGGGCGAAGTGCTGCTCTCGATCCTCGAGAAGAGGCTTGACAACGTGGTTTTCCGGCTCGGCCTTGCCTCCTCCCGCAACCAAGCGAGGCAGTTGGTCACCCACGGCCACATTCAGGTGAATGGGCGGCGGGTGGACGTCGCCAACTTCCAGGTTCGCGAGGGTGACGAAATCACGGTGGCTCAGAGCGCGAGGGAAAACCCGTTCCTGCTGTCGGCCGTCGAGTCGTCCAAGGGGCGGGGAGTGCCTGAGTGGCTCGAACTTGACGGGGCCAACCTGAAGGGGCGCGTGCTGCGAGAGCCGGCGCGGGCGGACATCACCTACCCGATTGAGGAGCAGTTGATCGTCGAGCTCTACTCGAAGTAGACGGCGCGGTACGGCGCCTGTTGGCGCCGCCACTGGGGCTGACCGGCTGGGTACACTGCCAGGGCCAAGCCATTTGAGCGGAAAACGCGCGAAGGAGTGCCAAAGCTATGCGACCTTTTCAAATGCCAACGTTGATAGAGTGCAATATTGAGACCTTGACGGACCGCTACGGCGAGTTTGTGGCCCAGCCATTGGAAAGAGGCTGGGGCATCACGCTGGGCAACGCGCTCAGGCGCATCCTGCTCTCTTCCATAGAGGGGGCTGCCATAACGGCCATGCGCATAGACGGGGTCCTGCACGAGTTCACTTCGATATCCGGGGTGAAGGAGGACGTGACGGACCTGGTGCTGAACCTCAAGGCGATTCAATTCATCCTCAACGCCGATGAGCCGAAGATGCTCCATCTCGAAGTCAAGGGCCCGGCCGAAGTGAAGGCGCGGGACATCCAGCACGACGGCACGGTCAGGATATTGACCCCCGATGCCGTTATCGCCACGCTCAACGAAGAAGGTTCCCTGGTAATGGACCTTCTTTTGGAGAAGGGGCGCGGGTACGTGGCCGCCGAGGCGCACAAAGTCCCGGACCCGTCCTACATTCCAGTTGACGGCATTCACTCCCCGGTGCGCAAGGTGAACTTCGAAGTCACCGAGACGCGAGTTGGCGACGCCACGGATTACGAGCGGCTGAAAATAGAGGTTTGGACAAACGGCTCCGTGACGCCCCAGAACGCCCTTGCGAAAGCCGCTTCGCTGCTTGAATCGCACCTGACGCTGTTCAGCGCGCTGACGGGGCCTGAAGCCGCCGTGGCGCCGAAGGGGGCGAAGAGCGCCGCCGCCGCGAATCTGAAAGGGCTGCTGGCCAAGCCGGTCAAGGACCTTGAGTTGCCCGCGAAGGTGATCAAGACGCTTGAAGATTCCGGCATCGCGACGCTAAGGGACCTCGTGAGGATGACCGAAAAAGAGATTCAGGGCTCTAAAATCGTCGGACAGAAAGCTCTTCAAGAGATCAACAAGCTCCTGGAGCAGCTCAACCTTACACTTGGTATGAACGTCTGAGGACAACGCCATGCGCCATAAAATAGACCACCGAAAGCTGGGCAGGACTTCCGAACACAGGCGCGCGTTGCTGCGCAACCAGGCCATAAGCCTGGTCCACCACGACCGCATCACCACCACTTTGGAAAAGGCGAAAGAGGTGCGGCGCTTCGTGGAGAAGCTGATAACGCTGGCCAAGAAGGATACGCTTGCCAGCCGCCGGCTCACCGCAACCAAAATAGACGACCCAAAGGCGCTCAAGAAGCTCTTCGAAACGTTGGGCCCGGCGTACGCCAACCGGGCTGGCGGTTACACGCGCATTCTAAAGCTTGGCGCGCGCAAGGGCGACGGAGCGCAGATGGCGGCGCTGGAACTGGTGGGAAGAGAACCGAAGTTCGATTCCGCCGCCCCCGGGAAAAAGGCCGCTTCAAAGAAAAGCGCCGCCTCGCCCAAGAAAGCCAATGCTGCCAAGGAATCGGCGGCACCCGAAGAAAGCTCGCCAGCGCCAGCTGAACAGAGCAAGTAGGAATCCCTCATGGCGGCCCTCTTCGGGTCCGGGCAAGGCGCCGCTCCCCTGGCGGACAGGCTCCGCCCGCGGCGGTGGGAAGACCTCCTCGGGTTGGACGCCGTAGCGGGCCCCGAAACCCCTCTGGGCAGGCAGCTTCGCGAGGACTCGCTCGTTTCCACGGTCCTCTGGGGCCCGCCGGGCTGTGGCAAAACCACGATAGCGCGCCTTGCCCAGCTTCACACCAAGCGCCCGTTTGAAGGCGTTTCGGCCGTGCTCTCGACGGTGAAAGAGGTCCGAGAGGTGATGGAGCGCGCCCGTGGAGCGTGGCGCTCCGGAGAACCATCCACCATCCTCTTTGTTGACGAGATACACCGCTTCAACAAGGCCCAGCAGGACGCCTTTCTGCCCTACGTTGAAGAAGGCTCCGTCATACTTCTGGGCACGACTACCGAGAACCCGTCATTTCATCTGACCAGCGCGCTTTTGAGCCGCTGCCGCGTCGTGACGCTTCCCCCGCTGGACGAGACGCGGATTCTCGAAATCATGAGGCGCGCCGTGCTTAATGACGAGGCGCTTCTTCGCAAGCAGCGCGAAATCCCCGAAGCTGTCCTCTCCGAGCTGGCCCGCATGGCGGCGGGCGACGCGAGGTTCGCGCTCAACGCGCTCGAAGCGCTATGCCTCCAGTACCCGGAAGAAAAGGCTCTGGACCCGCCGAGCGCGAGGGCGTGGCTGACCAGCGGCCGCGTCGTTTACGATTGGGGCGGCGAGGAGCACTACAACCTCATCAGCGCGCTTCACAAGTCCATACGCAACAGCGACCCCGATGCCGCCCTTTACTGGCTTTTCAGGATGCTTGAGGGTGGCGAAGATCCCCTTTTCATCGCGCGGCGCGTAGTGAGGGCCGCCTCCGAGGACATCGGCAACGCGGACCCGCGGGCGCTCCGGCTGGCTCTCGACGCCAAGGAGGCCGCCGACTTCCTTGGCATGCCAGAGGGAGACCTCGCCCTGGCGCAGGCCGTTGCCTACCTCGCGGCGGCGCCGAAATCAAACAGAATCTACGAGGCGGCGTCGGCGGTTAAGTCGGACCTCAAGGCCGGCCACCGTTACCCGGTGCCGTTGCACCTGCGCAACGCGCCTACAAGGTTGATGGCCTCATCTGGTTACGGCGACGGCTACCGCTATGCCCACGACGAGCCGGAAGGGGTGGCCGCCATGGAGTGCCTGCCTGAAAAGTTGCGCGGGAGGCGCTATTATTACCCGAAGGAGACCGGCATGGAGGCCAAGGTCAAGGAATGGCTCCATCTCTGGGAAGAACGGCGCGCGAGGCGCGGGAATCATGGCGGCAAGAATGATAAAAAGTAAATGCCGCATCGTGGCGGCGCTGGCGCTCTTTTTGATTTTGCCACTTTCCGCCGGCGCGCAGCGGCTGCTTGTTTTTCCCTTTGAACAGAAACAGGGGCCCGAATCGGCAAAGTGGCTCGGCATGGGGCTGGGAGTCGCGGTTCATGACGCCCTTTCCGTGTCCGGCGTTCCATCCATGCCTTTGGAGGACTTGCTCTATTTTTACGACCAGGAGGGGCTTGTCCCTCAGCCAAGTTTCTCACTGGCGGCTCAGCTTGCCCTGGCCCGGCAGCTTGGCGCGGGCGCGGTCGTCACCGGGAATTACGACGTCGCTGGAGAAGCGGTCACGGCGGAGGTCCAGCTCATTTCGCTCGATGGCGACCCCGAACTCAAGGGCCGCTGGAAAGAGTCCTCCAGCCTTCGCGACCTTTTAGACCTTACTGCCAGGCTTAGAGACCATCTTCTGCCGGTAATGGGGAAAAGCCCGGCCAACGAGGCGCCCGTCAAGCCGGAAGCTTTCGAGGCCTACATAAGGGGCCGCATAGCCGATGACGCCACGGTGAAGGAGGTCTACTTTCGTAAAGCGGTGGAGATTGAACCGGCTTATGATGATGCCTGGTGCTATCTCGCCAAGCTTTTGTTCGAATCGGGCAGGGTCACCGAAGCAAAATCAATCCTTGAAAAGCTGCGCCCAAAGAACTACGCGAAGGCGTATATAGGCCTTTGCACTCTGGGACAAATCAGGCTTGAAGGGGGAGCCTTTGGCGACGCCAGGTCTCTCTTCGAGCTTTCCATTAAACGCGGGGAAAACGCGCAGGCGCACATAGGGCTCGCCAGGCTCCTGATGCGCCAGAAGAGGTTCAGCGAAGCTTCCCGGGAGATCAAAGTCGCGAGAAGCTTCGGCACCGACCAGGACGACATAGACCAGGTGGCTTCGGAGCTTGACCGGCTGAAGGCGGCGCCACAGCCGGCTCCTTCCGCGGGCGGCAGCCCTCAACAACCCCCAGCCCCTCAGCCCTGATGGCCGCCAAGGCTCGCAAATACAGAATCGTGACGTTGGGTTGCAAGCTGAACCAGCTTGATTCCGCCGTGGTGGCTGGGCTTCTTGGCGGCGAAGCCGCGCTTGCCAAAGCAGGCGAACCGGCCGACATCGTGATTCTCAATACCTGTACTGTCACCCACAGGGCCGACGCGGAAGCGCGCCGCCTCATTCGGAAGCTGCGGCGGGAGAACCCTGGCGCTTCCATTTGCGTGACGGGATGCGGCGCGAGGCGCGATGGCGCTTCATTCTCGGAAATGGAGGAAGTGGATCAGGTCTTGTCGAGCTTGGACGATGTCCGCCGGTTTCTTTACAAATTGGACCTCGGATGCGCCCCCCATCGCCAGCAGCCGGTTCCCTTCTTCCTTGGCCGGACGCGCGCCATGCTGAAGGTGCAGGAAGGATGCAACCTCCGCTGCGCCTATTGCATCGTGCCCAAGGTGAGAGGGCGCTCCCGCTCGGTCGAGCCCTGCGAAGTCGAGGAGGGGCTTCGCCGCCTCATCGAGGCCGGC
>JAEMPZ010000118.1 GCA_022759065.1 Acidobacteriota bacterium
CCGCCCCCCCCGCGCCCCCCCCCCCCCGCCCCCCCCCCCCCCCCCCCCCCCCCGCCCCCGGCGCCCTGGCGTGGCTTTTGAAGGCGCAGGGCCACGAAGTTTCAGGCTGCGACACGGCGCTCTACCCACCCATGAGCGACTATCTGGTACGCTATGGGATCAAGGCCGCCGAAGGGTTTGACCCGGCTCACCTTGTCCCTCAGCCCGAGCTAGTCGTCATCGGCAACGCCGTTCACAGGGAGAACCCGGAGGCTCTGGCTTGCATCGAGAACGGCGTCGCGTATCTCTCGATGGCCGAGGCGATACGGCGATTCGCCATCGCTGAGCGGGAGAGCCTTGTTGTCGCCGGCACCCACGGCAAGACGACGACCACGGCGCTCTGCGGCTATTTGATGAAAGAGGCCGGGCTCGACCCGGTCATGGTTGTCGGCGGAATCGCGAAGAACAGCGATTCTTCGTTTCTTTGCGGCAGTGGGAATTGGGCGGTTCTCGAAGGCGACGAGTACGAAACGGCCTTTTTCGACAAGGGGCCGAAGTTCCTCCACTACGCGCCCAGCATTCTCATTTTGAACAACATCGAGATGGACCACCTGGACAATTTCAAGGACCAGCGCCAGTTGGAGCAGGCCTTCGTCCGCCTTTTCGGCGTCGTGCGCGAAGGCGGGACGATTATTGCCGGGACGGAATCGGAGCCGGTGGCAAGGCTTGTCCAGTTCGCCGGGCGGAAGGTTGAATCGTTCGGGCTGGCCGGAAATGAAGATTGGTCCGCCGCCCGCCTGCGCCCGTCCCGGGAGGGAACCAGCTTCACGCTTCTTCGCAAGGGCATCGAGGTGGCGGAGTTCCAAAGCCCGCTCTGGGGCGAGCACAATTTAAGAAACGCCGTAGCCGCGCTCGCCGCCTGCATTACCGCCGGGGCGAAGGTCGAAAAGCTTGAAGGGGCGCTACCCAATTTTGCCGGGGTAAAGCGCCGCCAGGAAGTGGTTTTCAGAAGCGGCTCGGCCGTCGTGGTTGACGACTTCGCCCACCATCCCACCGCCATCGCCGAGACGCTGAAGGCGCTCAGGCAGGGGTTTGCCACACAAAAGCTAGTCGCCTGCTTCGAGCCGCGCTCCTATACCTGCCAGACGTCGCTCCACCAGGGGAGGCTCGCCTCGTCATTTGCCCTCGCGGACGCTGTTTTGCTTGGGCCCTTCAAGCCCTCGGCGAAGATTCCCCAAAACGAAAGGCTCGATTTGGGGCGGGTGGTCAAGGAGCTTGCTGCCGCGGGCAAGGAGGCGAGCCAAGTCCAAAGTTACGATGAATGTCTCGAAAGGGTTGCTGCAATGGCTCGGGCCGGCGCCCTTGTCGCCTTTTTCTCATCGGGCGCCTACGGCAGCCTGCCGGAAAAGCTGGCGGCTGCGCTTGGGTAAGGAAGTGACTGGCCATTGCTCACTAGTCGCCAGCCACTGGCCCCGATATGATGAATGACGGGGAGGATTAGCGTGGAAGTCCGTTGCGCCAACTGCGGGGCGAGAATTCCTCTTAAGAGGGATGACGCGCTTTTGCGCTGTCCTTTCTGCGACTCGACTCTCTATCTCGACAGGGCGCACACCTTTGTGAGGCTTCTTTTGCCGCCGCTCCTTACCGAGGCGCAGGCGCGGCGGCGCTTCGCGGAAGAGCTCAATCGAAGGGAGATTCCGGCACAAGAGGTCTTGGAGGCCAAGGGGCTGCTCCTGCCGTTCTGGGGCAGAAGGGGCGGGGAGAGCGCAAGGGCGGAGGCGGCTTTTGCGCCGTTGCCGGCCGCCCTCGTGGAATACGAGCTTCCCTCCGCCGGGGCCACGGTCTCTCCCGACGAGCCTCCGCCAGGCTTTGCGAGATTGCCTTGCTCCGAGAATTCCGCGGCTCGTTGGGAAAAAGAGCAGGGACTAGGGGCCGGTCTTGTCCTCTACGAGGCGCCGGTATTTCGCATCGCTTACGGCGCCACGCAAAAGCCGTTTGAAGCTTACGTGGACGCAATATCTGGAGCCGTCTTCATGGCCGAGTCTCCATCCCCGATGACCGATGCGATAAGCCGCGGCTCGATGAAGGCGCTGCTCGTGCTGTTTTTGATTTTCGCGTTGGAGGCGATGGTGATTCCCAACGCCGCGCTGAGCCTCGCCGCCGCGGTGATAACCGGCGTGGCGGCCTTCCCGGTGTTGAAGAAACGAATTGTGCAACCACCCGCCAATGCCCGAATTGCCGGGCACGGGAGCGTACAATGAGCGCGCCGCGGGCTTTGCAATGCTCCTTGTGCGGGGGGACCGTTCCACCGCCGCTGGGTGGGCGTAGGGTCGTCTGCTCGTTCTGCGGACGGGCTCTTTATTACACCGCGGACGATTTCATTCCGTCGCTGGTGATTGAGCCGGAGGTCCCGCAGGAGCATATTCGAGAAAACGTCCAGCGCCTCTTGCGTCATCCCTATTTGCCCGCCGACGTCCGCCACAAGGCGCTGCTTGTGCGCGCGCGAAGGAGTTACATTCCTTTTTACCTGCTTGCTGGAAAGCGCGGCGGGGTATTGCAGGCAGGGAAAGAGAGAATCGTCACAAAGGCCCGTTCACTAATGGACAGGGTTGAGACAGGCTATAATTTGCCAGCGCGCAGCGTCACAACCACGAGGGTCGAAACGATTCGCGAGGAGGATTCGCGCGTTGTGCTGGGCGATTTCCTTTACCTCTACGCGGCATCCGCGCTGCGGGGATGGGATATCCGTGACGACGAGCTGCGCGGTTTGGTCATGGAGAGGCTTCAAAAGGCGGTGGCCGCGGCGCCCGAGGAAATGGCCAAGGAGGGAGAGGTTATTGCGCCCGACATCCCCCTCGCGCTGGTGGTTGAAAAAGGCGTCGCGAGCTCTGAGCGAGGAGGGGAGCTGAAGGTTCTCGACCAGCACGTTTTCGTGATCTACGTTCCTGTCGTGACCTTTACATTTCGCTACGGCCGGGAGCTCTACAGCGTCGTCGCCGAAGAGCTTTCCGGGCAAACGGTCTCGGGCTACCTGCCATTCAGGAGGGACTGGGGGTTGCTGGTTGGCATCCCGCTAGCCGGCGGCATCGGCTATTTGACGGGGTTGTTTCTCAGGGCGCTGGGGTTTCTGCCCTTCGCCTCGATTGGCAAGTCCGGAGCGGCGCCGCACCTCGTTTTATTTCTGGGGATACTGCTTACGGGAGCCACCGCCATTGTCACGGCGGTGCTCAGCGCTGCCTGGAGCCTAGTGCGCAGGCCCTACCGCGTGGCCGTCGCTCCCGAAGGGCCGAGGCTGGAAGCCGGCGGCGATGAGATTTCGAGCCCGCTTCAGCCGGTAACCTCAGCTTGTGTGGCAATTATCAAGGCTTTGTTAAGGGGCAACAGCCGTGACTGACAAGGACGCCAGCCTTCTTGTTCCGCTCGTCTGCCCAAGGTGCAACGGAGACATCGAGGCGCCAAGCCCCTCCCGCATCGGCCTCTGCCTCAATTGCAAGACCGCGAGATTCATGAGGGAGCCGAGCGGCGAGTACCGGCTTGTCTTCATCGAGGCAAAGAAGCAGGAGGGGACGTCAAATCTGATTTACGCCCCGTTTTGGCGAGTCGAGGGAAGCGGGGCCGTCAGGACGGATGACGAGAAGAAGCTTCGCGTTTATCAGAACGCGCGCCCGTTGGGGCCGCTCTACATTCCCGCGTTCTGGACGCCGAAGGCGGCCAACTACGAGAACATAACGATGAGGTACGCTCTCGCGCCCGACGCCATCGCCGAGGATGCGGGAGCCACTGGAAATGTACTGGCGGGGGTCCTCAACCCGATGAACCTTCGCGAAATAGCTGTTTTATGTTATCTTGCCTATCTTGACCGCTTGGCCGACGTAACAGGCGTAGAGGCCTCGTTTACGGTGGATGAGGTGGCATACGCGGCCGTGCCGTTTCTAAAGGTCGGCGCTGGTTGGAAGGACGGGATTTTGGGGCTTCAGTTCCCAGGACCATATTTCTGGGGAAGCGGCCCGTCAAACATGTCAAGCCAATCTATGTAATGTAGGAGCATCTGGATGGCTGAAATCCTAACGCTTTGCGACCTTTTCTTTCATGTAACCGAAGACCACGACCGCCCGGATTTGTTGAAGGTCAAACGGGACGGGGCTTGGCAGCAAATTTCCACGCGGGAGTTTAAAGGCGTTGTCCGGGATCTCTCCTGCGGGCTAATGTCGCTCGGAGTAAAACCAGGGGACAAAGTCGTCCTGTTATCCGAGGATCGGCCGGAGTGGCCGATGGCGGAGTTTGCAATTCTGACCGCCGGGGCGGTGAACGTGGCGCTCTACCCGACGCTCAACGCCAAGGATTCCGCATACATAGTAAATGATTCAGATGCCGAAATAGCAGTCGTTTCGACGCCGGAGCAGGCCGCCAAGCTGCTATCCGTGAAAAGCGCGATGCCGAAACTTCGGGAGGTGATAGTCATGGATTGGCGAGAGGGGATCGAGCCCGGCTGTTTGCAGTGGGAGCAGATCCTCTCCAGGGGGCGCGATTTTGACAAGAGCCAGCCCGGCCGGCATGAGAAGGTGGCCCGCGCGGTCGTTCCCGATGACCTGGCTTCAATCGTCTACACCTCCGGCACGACCGGCGAACCTAAGGGAGCAATGCTGACTCATCGCAACTTCGTCGAGAACGCGCGAGGTGGAATGCAGGTGCTTTCCTTCAAGCCGAGCGATCAAGCCATTGTATTTTTGCCCTTGAGCCACGTTTACGAGAGAACCGCCGATTACTGCTATTTCTGGAGCGGCGCATCGCTGGCTTACGCCGAGAGCATTGATAAAGTCGCCGAGAACATGGGCGAGGTGAAACCCACCATTGGCGCCGCCGTGCCCCGCTTCTATGAAAAGGTCTATGCAAAAATCCTGGAGCAAGCCGCCCACGCGCCTTACATTAAAAAGGTTCTGATCCACTTTTGCGTCAGGACGGCAAACGAATGGGCCGCAAACTGGGCTGCCGGAAAGAGGGCGGGCGCGTGGCTGTCGTTCAAGCACAAGCTTGGCGACATAATTCTATATGGGAAGATTAGGGCAAAGATGGGCGGCAGGCTCAGGTTCTTCATTTCCGGCGGGGCTCCGCTGCCAAAAGAGCTCGGCCTCTTCTTTTTCGGCATGGGCATCAAGATTTGCGAGGCTTACGGGTTGACGGAGACTAGCCCCGGCCTTGCTGGAAACGGAGAAGAGAGGCCACGGTTTGGTTCCATAGGACGCTGCGTTCCCAACGTGCAGCTCAAGATAGCCGAAGACGGGGAACTACTGGCCAAAGGGCCGAACATCATGAAGGGTTACTACAAGAAGCCGGAGGCTACCGCGGAGGTTTTCACGAAGGACGGATGGTTCATGACCGGCGACATTGCCACGGTGGACGCGGAGGGCTATTACTACATCACGGACCGGAAAAAGGAGATTTTGGTCACGGCTGGCGGAAAGAACGTTGCGCCTCAGCCGATAGAAAACATGTTAAAGATGAACAAGTACGTTTCCCAGGCGGTCTTGATAGGGGACCGAAGGCCTTACATCACCGCGTTGATCGTCCCGAACTGGGAGAACCTGAAGGATTACGCCAAGTCGAAGGGGCTTGACCTGAAGGAGCAGTCGCAGTTCTGCGGCCACCCGCAGATCATGCACCTGTACGGGAACGTGCTTGCCAGGACCAACGCGCAGTTGAGCCACCACGAACAGATAAAGAAGTGCCGCCTTCTTTCAAGGGAGCTTACGCAGGAGGATGGAGAGCTGACGCCAACGCTCAAGGTCAAGCGCCGCGTCATAGCGGAGCGTTATGGCAAGGTCATCGAGTCCATGTACGCGGATGGGAGCGATGAAGCCGCGTGCGCCGGGCGGTGACAGATAGTGGCCGCGAGAAACGATGTAACACGCCGTTTTGAGTTGGGCGCATTGGATGTTAAACTTGCCGCCGTAGGAGGTTGACGATGGGTGAAATCCGCACGCTCTGTGACGTCTTTTTTCAGTTGCTCGAGAGTTATGACCGCCCCGATCTCTTGCGCGTCAAGCGAAACGGCGCGTGGCAAATGATCTCCACCGGGGAGTTTGGCCGGGTCGTGAAAAGCCTCTCGTGCGGCCTGATGTCCCTGGGGGTGAAACCTGGCGACAAGGTCGTGCTGCTCTCAGAGGACAGGCCGGAATGGGCGATGGCCGATTTTGCAATTCTCACCGCCGGAGCGGCGGACGTGCCTCTCTACCCGACGCTCAACGCCAAGGATTCCGCCTACATAGTGAATGATTCCGACGCCGAGGTGGCCATCGTCTCGACGCCTGAGCAGGCCGCCAAACTGCTGTCGGCAAAAAGCGCGATGCCAAAGCTCAGGGACATAATCGTAATGGACCCGCCCAAAACGATGGAGCCGGGCCTTCTAAGGTGGGACGAGATCCTGTCAAGAGGCAACGAGTTCGCCATGAACCGCGGCGATCTGCACCGGAAAGTCGCGCAAGCGGTCGTCCCGGAAGACCTGGCTTCGATTGTCTATACCTCAGGCACGACCGGCGAGCCCAAGGGGGCTATGCTTACGCACTACAACTTCGTCGAAAATGTCCGCGGCGGCTTGCAGGTTCTGAGCATCAGCGACAAGGATCTGGCCATAGTATTTCTTCCGCTCAGCCACGTGCTCGAGAGGATGGTTGACTACTGCTACTTCTGGCGAGGCGCCGGGCTGGCTTACGCCGAGAGCATCGAGAAGGTCGGCGAGAACATGGCCGAGGTCAGGCCCACCGTGGGGGCAGGCGTTCCCCGTTTTTACGAGAAAGTCTACGCAAAGATAATGGATCAGGCCGCTCACGCGCCTTACATTAAAAAGGCTCTGATCCACTTTTGCGTCAGGACGGCCGCCGAGTGGGCAGGCAACTGGGCCGAAGGCAAAAAGGCCGGTCTCTGGTTGTCGTTCAAGCATCACATCGGCGAAGCTATTCTGTACAAGAAAGTAAGGGCCAAGGTCGGGGGAAGGCTCAGGTTTTTCATCTC
This sequence comes from Acidobacteriota bacterium, assembly GCA_022759065.1. GTDB lineage: Bacteria > Acidobacteriota > UBA4820 > UBA4820 > DSQY01 > JAEMPZ01. The sequence continues at coordinate 6,988 of JAEMPZ010000118.1, forward strand.
CGGCGGAGCGCCCCTGGCCAAGGAACTGGCCCAGTTTTTCTACGGCGTGGGCATCAAGGTTCTGGAGGGCTACGGCTTGACTGAAACGACGCCCGTGCTTACGGTGAACGTGGAGGAGCATCCCAAATTCGGCTCCATCGGCAGGGTCCTGCCCAACGTGCAGCTCAAGATAGCCGAAGACGGGGAACTACTGGCCAAAGGGCCGAACATCATGAAGGGTTACTACAAGAAGCCGGAGGCTACCGCGGAGGTTTTCACGAAGGACGGATGGTTCATGACCGGCGACATTGCCACGGTGGACGCGGAGGGCTATTACTACATCACGGACCGGAAAAAGGAGATTTTGGTCACGGCTGGCGGAAAGAACGTTGCGCCTCAGCCGATAGAAAACATGTTAAAGATGAACAAGTACGTTTCCCAGGCGGTCTTGATAGGGGACCGAAGGCCTTACATCACCGCGTTGATCGTCCCGAACTGGGAGAACCTGAAGGATTACGCCAAGTCGAAGGGGCTTGACCTGAAGGAGCAGTCGCAGTTCTGCGGCCACCCGCAGATCATGCACCTGTACGGGAACGTGCTTGCCAGGACCAACGCGCAGTTGAGCCACCACGAACAGATAAAGAAGTGCCGCCTTCTTTCAAGGGAGCTTACGCAGGAGGATGGAGAGCTGACGCCAACGCTCAAGGTCAAGCGCCGCGTCATAGCGGAGCGTTATGGCAAGGTCATCGAGTCCATGTACGCGGATGGGAGCGATGAAGCCGCGTGCGCCGGCCACTGAAAAAAGAGCCGTCCGGAAACTCCCTGCCTTTAGCGGAGAGCTTGCCGGCCTGGGGCCCGCTCGCAGGCGCGCGCTTGAGGCCGCAGGGTTCTCGTCGGCCGAGGACCTTCTATGGTGGTTGCCGGCGCGTTACGAAGACAGGCGTTTCCCGACCCCAATAACGCGACTCAAGGAGGGCCAGTCGGCCCTTGTAAAAGGGAGAGTGCTGGGATGCCGGTCCCGGCGTGCTCGTAGGGGCGGGCTGACCCTTACAGAAGCGCTTGTAAGCGACAGTACCGGGAATTTGCACGTCGTATGGTTCAACCAGCCATGGATGGAGAGGGCGCTGGCGACTGGGGCCGAAATCTACCTTTTCGGAAGGATCAGCCTCTTCTCCACGAAAGCCGGGCTAAGGCTCCAGATGGACAACCCCTCCATTGAACCGGTGGGGGAGGGAAGCCAGTCCAGCATGGACAAGGTAGTGCCCGTCTACCGCAAAATAGGCGGGCTCCCAAGCAAGATGTTCAGGGGCCTCGTCCACAGGCTGCTTGAGGAACAGCCACCGCTAGACAGCCTTCCCGATGAAATCAAGTCGGCTGAATCGCTCCCGGAACTGGCCGACGCTTTTAGACAGATTCATTTTCCCGAGGAACCTCCGGGGCCGGAGGCCGGTGGAAGTTTCGAGCGGGCGAGACGGCGGCTTGTAATGGAGGAGCTTCTCGCGGTTCAGTGCGTGCTTGGAGAAGCCAGGCGTGAACGGTCGCTTTCAAGCGGAGTCGTGATTCCAGCGACTCAGGAAGCAGGCAAGTTATTAAGAAGGATGCTCCCGTTTCACCTCACGGCGGCTCAGAGGCGGGCATTTAGGGAGATTGCGGCCGACCTCGCTTCCGGAAAGCCGATGTACAGGCTCTTGCAGGGCGACGTTGGCAGCGGAAAAACAATCGTTGCGTTTCTTGCGATGGCGTGGGCTTCCCACAGCGGCTTCCAGGCCGCTTTCATGGCGCCGACCGAGATCCTCGCCAGGCAGCAAGCGCAAAGGCTTGCCGAGAGAGTGGCCCCGGAAGGGCTGGAGGCCGGCCTATTGACGGCTTCGGTGTCGGGACAGGCTCGCCGGGAACTGCTGTGCAGGCTGGCATCCGGCGACTTGAAGCTGGTGGTGGGCACCCACAGCCTCTTTCAGGAAAAGGTCCTGTTTAAGAACCTTGGCCTTGTAGTCATTGACGAACAACACCGCTTCGGCGTGGAGCAAAGGGCCCGCATGGTGGCGAAGGGCGTGTCTCCCAACGTCCTTGTTATGACCGCGACCCCAATTCCACGGAGCCTTGCCCTGACGCTCTATGGCGACTTGGACATCTCCGTCCTTGACGAAAAACCGCCGGGAAGGTTGAGGGTCATTACCCGCGTAAGAGACGATTCCTCGCTGCGCAAGGTCGAGGCCTTCTGCAGGAGCGAAATGGACCGTGGAGGGCAGGTTTTCTACGTCTTTCCAATGATCGAAGGTTCCGAGGACGACGATACCCAGGCAGCCATACAAGCTTATGAGCGGCTTGGCTCTGGAGCCTTCAGGGGCTACCCGGCGGTGCTGCTTCATGGGAAAATGACCGCGGCTGCCAAGGAGAGGGCGGTTGCGGCGGTGCGGCAGGGGCGGGCCAAGCTGCTTGTCGCTACCACCGTCGTGGAAGTCGGCGTGGACCTTCCGGAAGCGTCGGTGATGGTGGTCATGCACGCCGACCGCTTTGGCCTGGCGCAGCTTCACCAGCTCAGAGGCCGCGTAGGCCGGGCTGGCCAGCAGGGCTACGCCATCATGATGTGTTCGCCGGGCGCTTCCCCGGCCGCCATGGAGCGGCTCGCGATTCTCGAGAGGACGGACGATGGCTTTGAAATCGCGGAGGCCGACCTCATGTTTCGTGGCGCCGGCGACCTTGGAGGTCTCAGGCAATGGGGTGGCGGAGGGTTCAGGGTCGCCAATCCTGTCAAAGACGTGGCCCTCCTTGAATCGGCGAGAAAATGGGCAGTGGCCATGACAAAAGGAGAGATTTCGTGGAAAGAAGGGGAGAAGGAACGCTTCAACGCCTGGGTTCGCTCGTGGAGCGAGCGGCTGGGTTCCTGGGGTCAGATAGGCTGAAATGGCCCCTGGCAATGGCGCTGGGCGTGATTTGCTGGGCGCTGTCACTGCCGCCAAATGGGACCGCCATCATGGCCGTTTTCGCTTTCGTTCCACCGTTGGCGGTCCTGCCGGAATTGCCGCTTAAGAAACTGCTATGGCAGGGATGGCTGGGTGGGGCCGCCTGGGAAGCAGTGACTCTGTGGTGGCTTGCGCCTACAATCGTTCGCTACGGGGGCATCGGGCCAGTGGTAGCGGTTCTTCTGGTCGCCGCGCTGTCTCTTCTTTTGGGCCTATACATGGTTGGCTTCTGGTGGACGGCCTGGTTTGCGGTCCGGCGGGCCGGCGGGGGCGCTCTCGTGCTCGTCCCTTTCATCTGGGTCCTTTGGGAGTGGCTTCGCGGGTGGCTCTTTGGAGGAATGCCGTGGTGGGGGCCAGGTTACGCGCTTAGCATGTATCCTTCATTGTTGCAGAACGCCAGCTGGCTTGGCGTCCTCGGGCTGTCTTTGCTCGCGCTGCTGCTTTCGGCCGCCGTAGTGCTTTGGCTGAGGGAGCGGAGCAGCATAGAGGCCGTGGTCATGCTTCCACTTGTTCTCGCGTTGTTTGGAGGGGCTTATTTGTGGGGTCGCCACCAGATCGAGCGGCAGGGATCTCACGACCAGCTATTCAGGGTGGGATACCTTCAGCCGAACATCCCCCAGGACGAAAAATGGGATCCAACATTCGCGGGGATGATAGAAGGGAGGTTTAAAAGCCTCTCCGAACCCTTCAAGAGTTATGGCCTCAAGCTGCTCGTCTGGCCCGAATCCTGCACGCCGCTGGAGTGGGATGCAGACCCGGCTTACAGGTCGAGAGTGCGGGAACTAGCGGCCCTCATTAAGGCTCCGATCCTGGTGGGCAGCGTTTTTGGGACGAATGAGGCCTACCAGAATGGCGCAATCGTCGTAAATCCCGACGGCACCGAGGGCGGACGATACGCGAAAACCCACCTCGTCCCCTTCGGAGAGTACGTTCCTCTCAGGCGCTTCCTTTTCTTCGCCAGGCCCCTGGTGGAATCGGTAGGCGACTTCACGCCCGGCAAGAGCCTGAAGCCGCTGGAAATAAACGGAGCGAAGGTCGGCGTGACGATATGCTTTGAGGGGATTTTCCCTCGCCTTGTGCGCAAGGAGGTCAACGAAGGCGCGCAACTGCTTGTCAACATCACGAACGACGCGTGGTATGCCGGAACCCCTGGGCCATTGGAGCATTTTCTGATCGAGCGCGTCCGCGCCGTGGAGTTCGACCGCTGCCTTGTGCGCAGCGCGAATGGGGGCGTCAGCGGCCTGGTTGACAACGAGGGCCGCCTCGAGATGGAAACGACACCAGGAGAACCGGCATCCTTTTGGGGCGAGGCGCGGCTAAGAAATACGGCGACCCCGTACGCAAAGATCGGCGACTGGTGGCTTTTCCTGCCGCTGATTGCCGTTTGCTGGACGCTGCTTTTTCCTTCGGCGGCAGGACGCCTAAGGAGTAAGCGTTGAGTGGCCCTGCATACGACGCCGGAGATGGCTGAATGGGCGGCATGAGCTTTCTTTTGCGAAAGCCCTTGGGAGTTCTCCGCAAGCCTGGCAGGAGGCGCCGCGTCGCCATCCTGGTTGGCGTGATGCTCATTGTCATTGCGGCCTTGAAGTGGGGAAGCGCGTGGGTGGTAAACGGGTACATGGCCGCCCATTTCGGGCCGCGGGCAGCCACGTTTCACGTCAATCCATTCGCCCTCTCTGCTTGGTCCGATGAGGGCAGGGCTGTGGCTGGTGATATGGCGGTATCCTGGAAGGGCGCCGTTTTTCACCTTTGGGGCGGCAGGCTGGCGATTGAATCGGCGAGCCTTGGAGAGGAGAGGAGCCCCGCCGCCTACGTTGAAGGAATAACGGTCTCCAATCTATTCGGCGCGCCTGTCGTCAGAGTGCACAAATTGGTTGTTCAGCCGCTCGATCCTTTCTGGACCAGGCTTTACAAAGCATCAGCAACTGCGCCGCCGCAAAGCAAGCCATTTCCGCTCTTCGCCGTTTGGGTTGAGAAGATTCAGGCAGCGACCCCAATCGGTCTCATCGAGGGAAGCTTTTTCTTGGGAGATGGGGCAAAGACTGCGCGGCGTCCCTTTTGTTCTTATTTCACCATCGGCCATGATGGCAAAGGAGAGGTCCAGGGGTCTGTTGGCGAAAGGGTCAGCGCGTCCGCTAAAATTGACATTAAAGGGTTAAACGCGACCTTCGAAGGCGGCTCGGAGGGGGAGGGCTGGTCTGTTAAAGGGCACGTTCTAGGCTCTGCATGTGAATGGGTCATTGAAGGTGCGGGCGATAGTTCAGCCATTCATGCCATTTTGTTGCAGAATTCAAAGAGGCCGAATGGTTCGGGCTGGCTGTATGGCGCTATTGGCAATGGGCAAGCATCTAGCGACAGGCTATCTACTGTAGAATTATTCTCTGTGCCAGTGACGCTTCCAAATATGGAATTGGGTTCTAACTGGTCAATTCAATCCCTAAAACTTCATGCAGAAAATATAAGAGAAGGCCTATATAATAATTCTAATACGAATTGTTTGTCTGTGGGAGCGGGCGGAATAGTATCGGATAGCCAGAGGCGCGTCTCTATTCCTGTTGATGTAAATTTAAACTGGCGTGGGGGAGGGGCATCTGACATCCTTCTGGTCGCGACGTTGGGAGACAATTGGGGAGATGGACTTGAGAATTTGGCCGGTAGCGCGCGCTTCACGGCCAGAGCCGAGTCCGTTTCAGCGGCTGAAAAGAGGTTTCAGGGAGCCTTTGAAGGGGCAGGTTTGCGTGCTTGGGTGGCAGGCCGGGGCTCTATTGCTGACGGCACCACGAAGTTTGGCTTGCAGAGCCGTTTCGTGGACGGGTTAGGCGATTTTGCATGGAACAAGTCGGGATGGTCGGGGCAATTCAACGGCACGGCATCGCCCCCGGCCGGCGCCAAGTGGCCTCTTCCGCAGGGGCGGTGGAAATTTGGAGGTTCTGCGTCGTGGGCGCGCGCGGCGGCCTATCCCGAAGTTGAATTCGAGGGAATTGAGCCCGGAGGAGGGACGCTCAAAGCTGAATTCAAAGGGGGTTTAATCATAGCAAACGCAAGGAGGCTCGACCTTGACTGCGCCTGGGGCAGTTTCCACGGCGCCGATTTTGGCTTGGAATCGAGCTTTCAAGGCGGCGCGCTAGCCGGAGCTAGAATCAGCGGAACTGTAGCTGAGTCAAAGGTAGGAAACGGTTTTGTTCTATCCGGCGTCAAATACGATGCCGCTTATAACGGAAGTTTAGTTTCGGGGCAGGCAAGCGCCACGTTGCCCACGCTTGACGGCCATGGCAGTTTCCACTTTTCAGGCCCATCAGCCAATTTGCAGGCGCTTAAAATCAGCGGCGCCGAACTAAGTTTGCTCAAAGGCGATGTGAGGCTTGGTGGCCTTGTTGTTGAAAACGTGCTGGCGTGGCCGAAGCCGCTCTCCCTCGACGCGGCGACCGCCCTCCTTTTTGGCTCGCCGAGCGGTCCGTTGAAGGGCACGGCATACCCCGACAAGGATGGCGCCGTTATCGTGGATGGAAAGGGGCCCTTGCTGGGCGGATCGGCCAGCTTCAAGGTCAGGGCTACTACGGGGGGCTCCGTGGAGGTCTCCGGCACTGGGTTTGACGCGTGGCAACTGGCTAAATTCGCGGCCAGGTGGGCGCCCCTTCCTTTCAGCGCCATCAAAGGCAGGCTGGACGGCAGCGTCACGATCCCGCTGGAAAACGTTCCAACCGGAATCAGCGGGCTTTTCAAGCTCCAGGATGTCACGCTCGACCTGGGCGACGAGCGCCACCAGCTCCGAAATGGAGCGGGACAGATTACATTCGCCGTTGGCAGCGACGCGACTCGCTTCGGCTCGGAGGACTTGGCGCTCGAATCGGGGCGCCTTCCCATGAAAATGAAGGGAATATCTCTTAACGACGTGGTAAGCGTTGACGTGGACATTCCTGATTCGGAGGCGGCGGAGGTTCAGAACGCATTCTTCGACTTTCTACCCGAGTACGTGGGATTTGGAACGGTCACGGGCAAAATGGGATGCGCGGCTCATTTGACTTCGGACGCCAGGGACAAGGTATTGAACCTCGATCTGCGATTCAAGGGGGCGCAATTCTCGTCCGAAGACAAGGCATTGTCTTTACAGGGAATTGACGGCGCTTTGCCTCTTTCTCTTTCCGTGGGATTGGGGACCATTCCCGGCAGGCGCGGATTCAAGGCGCCTGACGAGCAATCCTTCTCGTCCGTGTTTGAAGCCTTTCGCTCCCCCCTTGAAAAGGGCGTTCCGCTTTTCATCAAGCGCGCCGCGTTCAGCGTCTACGCCGCCGAAAACATAAGCCTCTCCTCCATCCTGACCGCGGACGGCGCCACGGACTTGAGGGTCAACCGTGGCGAGCTTTGGGACGGGGAAATAGGCGGCGAAATGAGGGTTGGCATCAGTTCGGGGGGACTTGGTTATTCGGGCCAGTTGATGATGAAGAACATAAGCCTTCGAGAACTATGCAACCAGGCTGGCGGGCTGACGGGTTTTATCGGGGGCCGAATGTCCGGCCACGTGACCTTCGGCGCGGACAAGTTCGGCCTCGCGGCTTTGCGCCTTCTCGCGGGCTTCTCGGTGGATCCCGCGGGGGACGAGCCTATGGTCATAGGCAGGGATTTCCTCGTGAAGATCGGCGGCGCCCAAATGAAGCGCCTTGTGCCATCAAGGTTTCTAAATTATGACAAGGCCACCATCGGCTTCGGCGTCCGCCATGGCGCCCTTACCGTGACCAACCTCGTCCTTAAGCACGAGGCCAATCCATTCAAGGCGCTTATTCGCAAGGACATATCATTTGAGATTCGCGTTCCATACAACAACAGCATAAGCATCTACCAGCTTCTGGACTCGATCAAAGGGCTTCAGGAGCGGTCGGCGGCGGTGCAATAACCGCGCTCGAAGAAACGTTTCACAGGCGGCCGGGGGCAGCGCAAAGGAGGCTTTTGTGAGCGGTATTTACAATAACGTGGCTGAAACGATCGGCCATACTCCGCTAGTGCGGCTTTGCAGAATGGGAACGCCTGAGATGGCCGAAGTGTGCGCCAAACTGGAATTTTTTAATCCAGGCGGCAGCGTGAAGGACCGCATCGCCCTTGCCATGATCGAGGCCGCGGAACGAGAGGGCCGTTTGAAGCCTGGCATGGAAATTATCGAGCCGACATCGGGCAACACGGGGATAGGGCTGGCGGTGGTAGCGGCCACCAAGGGGTACAGGTTGACTCTTGTAATGCCCGAAACGATGAGCGAGGAGAGGCGGAGGCTCTTGCAGGCTTTGGGCGCCACGCTTCTACTGACGCCTGGGGCAAAAGGCATGAATGGGGCGATCGCCAAGGCGCTCTCGCTGTCAGAAGGGCGAAGCAACGTTTTTATCCCGTCTCAATTTGATAATCCCGCCAATCCCGAGGCTCATGCAAAAACTACAGCGGTGGAAATCCTCGAAGACACCGGCGGACGCCTGGACGCCTTCGTCGCTGGCGTGGGAACAGGCGGAACAATCACCGGCGTTGGACGCGCCCTCAAAGAAAAATTCGGCTCGTCGCTCCTGGTGGTGGCAGTTGAACCGCTTGACTCGCCGGTCCTTTCAGGCGGAGCGCCAGGCCCTCATAAAATTCAGGGAATCGGCGCCGGCTTCGTTCCAAGGAACTATGACGCGGAAGTGGTGGACAGCATCGAACGCGTCACCTTCGAAGAATCGGTCGAGACGGCCCGCGAACTTGCTCGCAAAGAAGGCATTTTGGCCGGGATCTCCTCCGGAGGCATCTTGAGCGCAGCGCTTAAGGTCGCGCTAAGGCTCGGCCCTGGGAGGCGTGTTGTCAGCATGGTCTGCGATACCGGCGAACGTTATCTTTCCACGCCGCTTTTTTCATACGAACCTCCCGCCTCGCCCGAAAAATGATTTGAATCCTTGGCCGGCCCCTTGCTATTTGTACGGTTCCGCCGTATAAATATGAGGGGGGAGCGAAAGCCGCCCCCAGGTGGAGCGACCTTGCCAAAAAGAATTCTCATCGTCGAAAGTGGCCTTCCGTCAGTGCCATTTGAAGAGAGCGTGCTCTTGAGGCGAGAGCACGAGGTCATCCGGGCGTCATCCGGCGCCGAAGCGCTTGAAAAGTTGCGCGCGCAGCCTTATGACCTGGTGATAGTTGACGAAACGCTTTCGGACATGGCGGGGAGCGCGCTTGCTTCACGGGTAAGGAAAGACGGCTTCACGGCATTGTCAATCATTCTTCTGGGCCAGGACCGGGACCATCTTCAGCAGGCGGCCGGCGTGAACAAGGTGATCGGCAAGCCGGTAAACCCCGAGGCATTCCGCGAGGCGTGCAGCTCGCTTTTGAATGTCCAAAGCCGCAAGGACGCTCGCTTGCTCGTCTACGTACAAGTCCAGGGATTTATCCAGAGCGGTTTTTTTCTCTGCAACTCGATGAACCTTTCTCCATCCGGCATTCTGATCATAACGGGGCGGAAGCTCAAAATTGGTGACATGGTGCATCTCCAGATTACCCTTCCGAGGGAGCGCGAGAAGGTGAAGGCCGTGGGCCGGGTTGTTCGAGAGGCCAAGGAGATTGAGAGCCGCCTGAACGCTTACGGCCTTCAGTTTGATGAGATCAGCGAGGGCGACCGCGAGCGCATCAGGCTCTTCACCTCTGAAGCGCGATAATTGTTACTGGTGGCGTCTTCGGCTTGGCGCCACCGTCGCCAAAGGGGCGCTCTTTGGCCGCGGGATTTCTGGTCAAGGGGAGAGGATTTTGAGCGCCAGGCGAAGCCAGGCTTCCAGCGGCCCGTCTGGAAGGTCGGCCCGCACGCGTTCGAGCGCCGAGCGAACCGGGGCGCTTTTATATCCTAGATTCTCCAGCGCCGCAGCGGCGTCATTCATCAGGGCGTCGTTTCGCGCGAAGCCTTGGGAGGCGGCGGCCGTTTCGCCGGCGTAGGCCAGTTTCTCCCGCAGTTCAAGACATATCCGCTCCGCCGTCTTCTTTCCCACTCTAGGTATGGAGCAGAGCCGCTTTACGTCCCCGCGCTGAACCGTCGCCGAAAGCTCGGGAAGGGGCAGCCCGGAAAGTATTGCCAGCGCGGTCGCCGGGCCGACGCCCTGGACAGTTGTCAATTTTCTAAAAGCGTCCCGCTCGTCGCGGGTGCAGAAGCCGAACAATTGTATGGCGTCCGAGCGCACTTCGGTGTGAATGAAAAAATCAACCTCCACGCCAATAACAGATGGAAGGCTGGAGAGGGGGACCGAAACGGCGTAGCCAACGCCGCCAACGTCCACGACCACTCCGGTTCCATCGGCCTCCAGGAGCTTGCCGCGCAATCTGCCGATCATTGTTTAGCCCCGCATTTCGGTCTTCGAAGTGAAGGTTTCGCGCAGAATGGCGCAAATCGCCAACGCGAGCGCATCCGACGCGTCGTTAGGCTTCGGTATCGCCTGCAATCCAAGAATCACCTTGACCATGTTCTGAACTTGCCCTTTTTCGGCGTGGCCGTAGCCGCAGACGGCGATTTTCACCTGGTTCGGGGCATACTCTTGTACGGCGACTCCCTCCCCGATGGCCGTCGCCATGACTACTCCGCGAACCTGGCCGAGAACCAGCGCGCTGCGGGCGTTCTTGGACACGAATACGTTTTCAAGCGCGAGACGGTCCGGGTGATGCAGCCTGATGAGGGCTTGCATCCGTTCCTGGATCGCGAAAAGCCTCTCCGGGTGAGGGGTGGCTGGCTTGTTGCGTATGGCGCCATAATCGAGGGCGTAAAGCCGGCTGCCGCGCTGTTCCACTAGGCCGTAGCCCGTTGAAAGCGTTCCTGAATCCACCCCGAGGACGAGCATTAGCTTTCGAAGGCTTCGATATCCGCGTCGTCAATGTCAAAGTTCGCCCAGACGTTGGCCACGTCGTCGTTGTCTTCGAGCGCGTCCATCAACTTCAACAGCCCCTTAGCGTGATCGCCAGCCAGCTTGACCGTCACGGTGGGCACGTAGACCGGCTTGGCGCTCGCGACCGGCAGTCCCGCCTTAACAAGCGCGTCGTTGACCGAGTTGAGCGAGGAGAATGAGGTTATTATCGTGTAGGCGTCGCCTTCGTTCTGGACGTCTTCGGCCCCGGCCTCGATGGCCGCTTCGAAGACCTTTTCCTCGGAAAGGCCTTCGGCCGGAATCGTGATCTGTCCCTGTCGCTGAAAGTTTCTGGCGGCGCAACCGGGGACCCCCATATTGCCGCCGTACTTGCTGAAGAGGTGACGGATTTCGCCCGTCGTGCGGTTCCTATTTTCAGTCTGGGCTTCAACCAGTATTGCGACTCCGGCCGGGCCAAACCCTTCAAACATGACTTCTTCATAAGCCATGTCGCCTTCAGCGCCGGTCCCCCTCGCTATCGCCCGCTTAATGTTGTCATTCGGCATGTTGATAGCCCGAGCTGCCTGGATAGCGGCCCTCAGCCGAGCGTTTCCGTCCGGGTCTCCTCCGCCGATTTTTGCGGCGATGATAATCTCCTTGGCGGTCTTGGTGAACATCTTTCCGCGCTTGGCATCTTGAGATCCCTTGCGCGCCTTGATATTTGCCCATTTGTTATGGCCTGACATTTGACGCCCTCCTCATCGGCGAATCTGTATTATAGCACGAATCAGCGCTTGTTCGGATACGAGAGAGCCTCCTTCAGCCTGAAAAAATCGGAGGAGGGGGGCACCATCCGAACCTTGGTGGTCAGCGTTTCCGGGTCCACCAGTTCAGAGAATGGCACGGCTACGATGTCGAAGTTGTCCTTCACGCTGACCATGTGGCCGAATTTGCCCTCTGAAGCAAGCCGGTAAGCCCCGTAGCCGAGCATCGAAGACAAAACGGCGTCGTACGCTATTGGCGCTGCCGTTCGCGTTTCGTAGCCGATCTGCTTTGGATTGATCTTCTTCTGCCTGCCTGTTCGTTCGTGGTAAATAGCCGCGATCCTTTCGGCCAGGGTCTTGCAAAGCTCGGCCTTGCCAAAATAAATGTTCCCGTGCTGGTCAATCTCCTTGGGTTTCGCGGCGTCGGGCAGCTTGTCCGCCAATCCTTCGGCGATGCAAATGAGGCCCGCTGTTCGGCCATCGGCGTCTCTAGCTATTATCATGTCCGCAAGGCGCGATGCCAAGCCTTCAAGGTCGAGGGCGCCCTCGATGTCCTCGGCGGCTATCATGGCGCAGGCCTCGGCAGCGAGTCCGGCGGCATAGGTTATCCAGCCGGCTTTGCGCCCCATCATTTCGACGAGAAAGTATGCGTTCGTCGAGTCAGCGTCTGATTTAAGGGTCAGGAGCGGGACTTTGGCCGCATCAACAGCGGTCCAGAAGCCGAAAGTCCATGCGATCCCGTAGTAGTCGTTGTCAATCGTTTTGGGGACATGAATCGTTGGCATGCCAAGCATATATAGAAAGTTAGCCGTCTTGAGCGTGTCGTCCCCGCCCATGGTTACAAGGGCGTCAATTTCCAGGCGGCGAAGTCCCCGTATGACGGCGCGAAGCTTCTCGGTCTTGGCCGCATCGCCGAGGTCGGCCTTGTCTCGCACGCCTTTTCCAGGGTTGGCGCGTGACGAGCGGATATAAACGCCCCGCTCGTTGCGAATCTTCGATATGGTCGCGTCCAGCTCAAGGTAGTGCTCTCCTGCCCTGAGTTCTTCAGGACGTGATTCCAGATTTGAAAATCCTTCCAGAATCCCAATCACGCCAATTCCGTGATCGAGAAACGAAAGGGCGGCTGAAGAAATGACGGCGTTGGCGCTCGGCGCCGGCCCGCCTGAAAAAAGAAGGGCGACTTTCATCTGCTTGCTCCTTATGCTTCTCAAAGGCCGCTAACCTTTCGCGGTCTCGTCCCATTTTAACGGTCCTTCGCCGCGTTAGCAAGATGTACGCACCACCAACCCATTGTCAGGTGAAAGAGCATTGAAGCTAAACGACGCGTTCACCGACATTTGGGGGCACCGTTCCAGTTCCATCACGGAATTGGGGAAGAACTTGACTAATGGCGCTCTAAGGCCTATATTAGAAAAGAGCACACTCGTGGGGGCGAAACGGTCTCGACGGGGATGTGCGGGAGGAGGCTGCGTACCGAGTTCCGGGCTCTCGATAAACGACCGGAAACCTTCAAAAGCCAACAACAACTTGGCTCTGGCCGCGTAAGCGGCCACGCCCCCGAAATCACTCCCGCGGGTTTCGGTAAGGCGTCGCTAGCGGGATGCGTTCCGCCGGGCGCCTCAGCCGGCGGGGCTAAGACTACTGAGGATAGCGAAGCGCTGAATTGCCGGCTCCATTGGCGCCAAGCGAAATGAATGGGAACCGGCTACGTACGTAGACGCTTCTTTGGCCGACATCTCCGGACGCGGGTTCGACTCCCGCCGCCTCCACCAAAACGCCGAAAACGGGAGCCCAAGGCTCCCGTTTCTCGTGTTTGGCCTTTGACTAGATAATCCGCGGGAGTTATGTGAGTTCGCTTGGGACGGTGTTGTGTGCCGGCTTGACTTTTTCGGCCATAGGCATTATATTAT
>JAEMPZ010000227.1 GCA_022759065.1 Acidobacteriota bacterium
CCATCGCGGAATTTGGGTGAATGGAGGGAATCGCGCGTTTAGCCGCTGACAAAGGCCAGCCTATGGCTGTTTCTGGCCTTTTGGCCCGGCCCGGCGCGAGCGCCCGTCTTCCCTGGGCAGACTGATGCCAAGGCTTTTTATTTTCCTGTGAAGGGTGGTTTTGTGGATTCCCAGCGCGACCGCCGCTCTGGAGCGGTTCCACCCCTCTCGCGCCAAAACGTCCCGTATCGCGCCGGCTTCCGCTTCCTTGAGGGAAGATGGACGCTGTAAGGGAGCCTGGGCCACGCGCTCGCGAAACCATTCCGGCATGTCGGGAACCTCGATGACGGGCTTGGCGCAGAAGAGGCAGGCGTATTCTAAGATGTTTTCCAGTTCGCGTACGTTGCCAGGAAAGTCGTATTGCATCAACAGCGCCAAAGCCTCCCTGGAGAGGCGATCGAGGCGCTTGCCTTTTTTGGCCGCCGTTTGCCGCAAGAAGCGTTCGGCTATGAGCGCCACGTCATTTGGCCGCGCCCGCAAAGGCGGCATGTTTATTCGTATCACATTTATTCGGTAGAAAAGATCCTCTCGGAAACGGCCCTCCTGGACCATCTGGGCGAGGTTCTTGTTTGTCGCCGCGACGATCCGAACGTCCGCGGGCAGCGTCTGCGTCCCTCCGAGCGGCTCGTAGACCTTCTCGTGCAAAAGCCTGAGAACTTTGACCTGCGCCGGCAGCGGCATGTCTCCAATTTCATCCAGAAAGAGCGTCCCCTTGTCCGCCAGCGCCACCCTGCCCAACTTGTCTTTCGCCGCGCCAGTGAAAGCGCCCGCTTTGTAGCCAAACAGCTCTGACTCGAAGAGCGTTTCAGGCAGAGCGCCGCAGTTCACCGTTATGAACGGCCCCTCCTTGCGGGGGCTCAAGAGGTGAATGGCGCGCGCCACGAGTCCCTTGCCCGTCCCCGACTCCCCCTCGATCAAGGCGGTGGTGTCAGAGGAGGCAATCGTTGGCAACATTTCGAGTAACCGCTTGAGCTGCGGATCGCTCGTTACGATGGTGTTTAGCGGGTCCAGCGCCTCCACCTGGTGAATCAAAGCCTGCACTTTATTCAAGTCGCGAAAGGTCTCAACGCCCCCAATAATCCGCCCCTTTGCGTCTTTAAGTATGGCCGTGGAGATTGCCACCGGCAGGGGCCTGCCGTCCGCTCCCTGCATCGTCACCGAGAGGTTCACAACGGGGATGCCGGTTTCCATGGTGTAACGCAAGGCGCAGGCGCCGTGGCAAATGTTCGCCCGAAGCACTTCTCGGCATTGCCTGCCAAGCGCTTTTTCCCTTGGCACGCCAAGACTTTCGGAAGCGGCCCGGTTAAAACAGGTGATGCGCCACTGGGCGTCAACTGCGAACACGCCGTCCGAAATGCTGTTAAGAACGAGTTGGAAGCGTTCGGAAGCGTGCTCCAAACCAAGGCAATCCGGGGGGGCGGCGGGGGCTAATGATTTCGGCACCTTTTCTCCTTTGGCACGGTAGCACTATTGCTACTCATCCTAAAGGATAGTATAGCATATTTACAACACAATCTATTTTTTTCGCCCCCTTGCGCGCGGCGCTTTGAGCTTACCCGACAGCCAATCGTCCATCCTGCCATGGTTTGCCGAAGCAGCTTTTGGGACGCCCAGGGCCGGCCACGAAACGGCACGAAACATGCTTAGCTCGTGCTTGTTCGTGGTTGATGGAGGTTGCCATGGCCAAAAAAGACAAGAAGGAACTGGAAGTAAAAGCCACCCTGCACGCGGAGAACCACCACGCGGCTCGCCCGATGAAGGTGATCGTGGATGACCAGGGCTGCCCTTGGCTCTGCGACGCGAGCGCCAATCCAAAAGGCGACTTGGCGGCCCAGGGTTGCTGGCGTTGCAGCGAGGTCGCCTTCACGCGGAACGACTAACCGGCGCGGGCGGAGGGAATCCTTCTCTCCGTCCGGTGCCCCACGGCTCACGACAAACCTATATGGAGGTAGCGATGACACCTGAAGAATTGAGAAACCTTACGGTTGCCAAGGAAGTTGACGCGCGCGGAACCGCCTGCCCCGGGCCTCTGCTTGAAGCCAAGCGAGCAATGGCCTCCGTCCCGCTAAAGGGCGTCATGGCGGTGCTCTCTTCGGACGAAGGAACCAACCAGGACATTCCCCTTTGGGCGAAGAAAGTCGGCCACGAATACTTGGGAAACATCGAAGAGGCAGGATATTGGAGGGTTTTCGTCAGGAGAATGAAGTAATGAACCCCTCGCCCGGAGGCCGCGGTCCTGGCCCCAAGATACTGGTTTTTTCTACCAACACCATCTCCGACCCTGGGATTGACCTTGCCGGCAGCGCCCACATGCATTACCCCGCGTCCGTCGTAGTGATCAGCCTCCCCTGTTCCAGCGGGGTGAAGCCCTCCTGGGTCGTAAGCGCGCTCCAGAAGGGCTTTGACGGCGTATTCATCGCAGCCAACGGCAGCGACTGCGCCTACCTCTCCGATTGCACCGACCGCACCGGCAAGGTGGTTCAGGAAGCGCAACGGCTCATCGTGGAGAAGGGGCTCGATCCCAGGCGCCTGAAAATGGCGGCCGTCTGCTCGGTCTGCGCCGAATCATTTGCTTCCCACATGGAAAAGTTCCACGCGGCGCTCTCCAAGCTTGAACCTCAGGGTCAACTCCAAGGAGCATCCAATGGCTGAAGCCGGGGAAATCAGGCTCGTGAGCACCCCAACTTCCAAAAGCGCAAATCCGTCAGGGCTGCAACCCTCCTATGACGTGCTCATCGTCGGGGGCGGCATCGCCGGCATGGAATCGGCTCTGACGCTTGGGGACATGGGGTACAAGGTTCTCCTGGTGGAAAAAGAGGCTAGCATCGGGGGAAAGATGATCCTTCTGAGCAAGGTCTTTCCCACCCTTGACTGCGCGAGCTGTATCTCAACTCCGAAGATGGCCGCGACCTCGCACCACCCAAACATCACGACCCTGCTATACAGCGAGATAGAGTCAATAACCAAAGACGCGCTGGGCCTTTTCCGCGTCAAGCTCAAGAAAAAACCCACCTTCGTGGACTGGGCGGCCTGCACGGGCTGCGGCGAGTGCGAGATCGTCTGCACCGTCGCGCTGCCAGACGAGTTCAACGCCAACCTGGTGGCGCGCCACGCGACCCACATCGCCTTTCCCCAGGCCGTGCCAAAGAAGGCCGTGGTGGATCGTTTCGGCACTTCGCCCTGCTCCTTCACCTGCCCCGCCGGCGTCAAGGCCCACGGCTACGTGTCCCTCGTGCGGGCGGGCAAATATGACGAAGCGTTTCACCTGCACATGGAGGACGCCCCCCTTCCCGGGAGCCTGAGCCGCGCCTGCTACGCTCCGTGCGAGGGCGAGTGCACCCGAGGCACCCTCGAAGGCACCGTGCCCATCCGCGCCATCAAGCGCTTCATGGTGGACCGCTACTACGACGCTCATCAGGCTCCGGAATACGGCCCGCCGGAAATTCGGCTGAAGGAAAAGATCGCCGTGATCGGCTCGGGGCCGGCCGGGCTCTCCGCCGCCTACCACCTGGCCCGCCGGGGCTACGCGGTCACCATCTTCGAAGCGGCGTCAAAGGCGGGCGGAATGCTCCGTTACGCTATTCCGGCCTACCGGCTCCCCAAGAATGTCGTGGACAGGGACATTCTAAACGTAACGGCGCTTGGGGTGGAGATAAGAACCAACTCCCCCGTCGAGTCGCTTGCAAAACTGAAAGCCCAAGGCTTTGACGCGGCCTTTCTGGCGGCAGGAACGATGGAGGGTTTCAAACTCAACGTTCCGGGCGAGGAGCTGGATGGCGTCACGGATTGCATGGGCTTTTTGAAGCGCGTAAATGGCGGCGAGACGATGGACCTTCGAGGCAAAACCGTCATGGTGGTCGGCGGTGGAAACTCCGCCATTGACCCGGCGAGAATGGCCTTGAGGCTCGGCGCCAAAAAGGTAATCATTCAGTACAGGCGAAGCCGCAAGGAAATGCCCGCACACGACTGGGAGATCGGGGCGGCGCTGGAAGAGGGCGCGGAGCTTCAGGTTCTACATACGCCCAAACGCTTCCTGGGCGAGGGAGGCAAGCTGAAGGCCGTCGAGAGCATCTCCATGCGCCTCGGCGAACCCGACGCCAGCGGACGGAGAAGCCCGATTCCCATCGAAGGCTCCGAACAAACCATGCCGGTGGACTTGGTCGTGCTGGCGATCGGCCTCAAGCCGAGCACGGCCCCCTTCGCAAAAGAGTTGTCGCTGAACAAGAACGGCACGGTAAAAGCCGATAAAGAGACCCTGCAAACGTCGCTCCCTTACGTCTTCGCGGGCGGAGACGCGGTGACCGGCCCCTCCATGATCGTCCAGGCCATAGGCCAGGGCAAACGCGCCGCCTTTTTTATGGACCGATTCCTTCGGGGCGAAACTCTCGAGGGGGTCCGCTTCGAGGAGCCGCTGCCGGTGGTTGACAAGGCCGAAGTGGTGGCGAGAACGCCAAGCCTCAGCACGCTTCCAGCGGCTCCCAGGCGCGAGCGCCCGGTGGCCGAGCGGCTTTCCTCCATGGCCGAGGTGGAACTTCCGGTCAGCGAGGAAGAGGCCCGTGCCGGCGCCAGGCGATGTCTCGACTGCGGCGGCTGTTGCGAATGCCACGAGTGCGTCCACGCCTGCCCGGCCGGGGCTTTCCACTTCGAAATGCGCGAGGAGAAGCGCGAGGAGACCGTCCGTTCCGTCATCGTTTCGACCGGTTTCAAGCTCTTCGACGGCCGAAAAAAGCCCCTCTTGGGCTACGGACGATTCCCAAACGTTATTGACGCGATGGAAATGGACCGGCTGCTGGCGCCGACCCGTCCCTACAACACGGTGCTCAGGCCCTCGGACGGAAAGGCGCCAGACAACATTGCTTACGTCCTCTGCACCGGTTCCCGTGACTGCACGGTTGATCACCGCCTCTGCTCCCGCGTCTGCTGCATGTACTCGCTCAAGCAGGCCCAGCTCATCCTGGGCGCCTTGCCGCTCGCCGATGTGACAATTTACTACATGGACATACGCGCCTTCGGCAAGGGCTACGAAGAGTTCTTCGAGCAGGCCAGGGGAATGGGCATAAGCTTCGTGAAGGGAAAGGTCGCGCAGATAGACGAGCAGCCAAACGGGAACCTCTCCGTCACCTACGAAGACATTGAAGGGGGCGGCGGAAAGAGGCGCATGGAGCACGACCTCGTGGTGCTCTCCGTGGGACTGCTCCCGAACCGGGAGGCCTTGAGCCTTTTCCCGGACGGCCTTTTGAAGTCGGACGCCTACGCTTACGTGCAAGAGGTGGACGAGGACCTTGATCCAGGCAAGACCAGCATCGAGGGGGTCTTCGTGGCTGGAACCGCCTCCGCGGCGAGGGACATTCCAGACACGGTCCTCCATTCGGGCGCCGCTGCCGCGCAAACGGCGGCCTACCTACAACGCATGGGGAAGGGCCTATGAGCGATACAGAGAAAAAAGAGAGAAGAATCGGAGTCTTCATCTGCCACTGCGGGGGGAACATCTCCGATTACGTTGACGTCGAAAAGGTGCGGCAAAACGTCGAGGGGCAACCTGGCGTCGTGCTGGCAAAAACGACGATGTTCGCCTGTTCCGACGCGGCACAGCAGGAAATGATCGAGGCGATAGAAAAAGAGAAGCTTGATGGCATCGTCGTTTCTTCTTGCTCCCCGAAGCTTCACCTCTTCACCTTTCGCGCGATGGCGAAGCGCGCCGGCCTGAACCCCTATAGGTATATCCAGGCCAACATCCGCGAGCAGTGCTCGTGGGCTCACCGAGGACAGATTCCCCAAGCCACGGATAAGGCCACCGCCATCGTGCGGGCGGCCATCGCCAAGGCCCGCGCGAGTGCCCCCCTCTCCACCATGCGGATTGAAACGAAACCGCGCGTCCTGGTGGTTGGGGCGGGCGTGGCGGGGCTTCGAGCGGCACTCGCCCTCTCCGACATGGGGCTGACGGTTTATATCGCGGAACGCCAAGAGCAAGCCGGCGGTTGGGCGGCCACATTCGGCAAGACTTTCGCCGGCGGGCGGCTAGGTTCCGAGATGATCCAGGATTTGCTCAAGCGCGTCAGCGAGCGGGACAACATCATGCTCTACACCCGCTCCGAGATTGTCAAGAAGAGCGGCAGCGTGGGAGACTTCACCGTCGAGCTGGCCGTCGCCGGCAAAGAAAACATCACGCTCAACGTGGGCGCCATAGTTGTCGCCAGCGGTTTTGAAGAGTACAAGCCCAACGAGGGCGAGTTCGGCTGGGGCCTTCCCGGGGTAATAACTCTCCCCCAATACAAAAAGATGGTTGACGGGGGAAAAGGAATTTTCACCCCAGCCGGGCAGCCCGCTCGCAGCATAGCCTACATCTACTGCGTCGGCAGCCGCCAGGGCGAGGAGGCTGAAAAGCCGAACCGCTACTGCTCGCGCTTTTGTTGTAGCGCCGCCTGCCACGCCGCCATCGTGAGCGCCGAGAAGGTCCAGGGCATCCATCAAATTCACCTCTACAGGGACATGCGCACATATGGCAAGTACGAGCTGCTATACGAGGAGGCGCAAAAAAGCGGTTCCGTATTTATTAGATGGGACCCTTCCGAGCCGCCAGCCGTTACTCAGGAAAACGGCCACCTTCTGGTGCGCGTCAAGGACCATCTTCTTGGCGGCGAGGAGCTTGAAATCCCCGCTGACCTTGTCGTGCTGGTCACCGGCATGGTGCCCAGGGAAAACGCGGCTCTCGTCAACGCTCTAAAGCTGCCGGTCGGCGGCGACGGCTTCTTTAACGAGATTCACCCCAAGCTGAGGCCAGTGGAAACGGTCGTGGACGGCGTCTTCATCGCCGGGACGGCCCAGGGGCCAAAAACCATAGCCGAAAGCGTCTCCTCCTCGCTCGCGGCCGTCTCCAAGAGCGCCGCCTTGCTGCTCAAGGGTTACGTGGATCTGGAACCTTACGTGGCCGAGGTGGACGAAGCGGCCTGCGCGTGGTGCGGCAAGTGCCTTGAGGCATGCCCATACGAAGCCATTGAAAAAGTCGCGGTTGAGGGGAAAGAGGTCGCCAGGGTGATTCCATCGCTCTGCAAGGGCTGCGGCGCCTGCGCCGTTCCGTGCGCCGCCAACGCCATCAGCGTCAAGGGCTATACCGACGAACAAGTATTGGGAATGATAGACGCCCTGCTCAAGGAGGCCACGGCATGAATGACCAAACGCTTCGAGATAAACGGGAAATCTTCAGGGACGAAATGTTCATGAAAGACAGCATCATTGCGCTTCTTAAAAACAAGGCGATGACGATCCCGGAACTGGCCTCGTCCCTCGGCCGCCCCTCAAACGAGGTTCTCGCCTGGCTCGCCGCCATGCAGCGGTTCGGCCTGGTGGAAGCGCAAGGAAAGGCCAACGAGGAGGGATACTTCCTGTACGCCAACAAGGGCTGAGCGCAAGCCGCCGCGTTTGGCGGCGAAAGGAGAAAGCATCGTGGCTACGCGCGTTAATCCCAGTCTTCACGATGAACTCAAAGGGTTTGGGGCCAAAGACCTGGACCTCTGCTACAACTGCGGAAATTGCACCGCCGTGTGCTCCCTCGCGGAGGAGGGCAGCGCTTTCCCCCGCCGGATAATGCACGTCATACAAGTTGGAGCCGAAGAGCGCCTCAGGCACAGCGTTGATCCTTGGCTCTGTTATTACTGCGGCGATTGTTCCGCGCAATGCCCACGCGGCGCAAATCCAGGCGAAGCGATGATGGCGGCTCGCCGTTACCTCACTTCCCGCTACGACTGGACTGGCCTATCCCGCCGCATTTACCTCTCAAAGGCGTGGGACCTGGCGGCGGTTCTTTTCGTGGCCCTGTTCGTCGTGGCGCTCTTCGCCTTCTTTCATGGACCCATGGTCCTTGACCACGTCGAGCTCAACACCTTCGCCCCAGTCCGTTGGGTGGAGCTGGGAGACCTTGTCATGGCTGGCATCCTCTCATTCTTCCTTTTGACCAACGCGGCTCGAATGTCATTTTGGATATTGCGCGAAGAGGGGGCGCCTCCTCTCAGGCTGTCGGCGTTTTTCAGCGCCATACCAGAGTTTATCGTCAATTTCGCCACGCAAAAGCGCTGGCGCCGGTGCGGCGTGCAACAGGGCAAGGCAAAGGAAAACAGCCGCTGGCTGACTCACCTGATTCTAGTTTCCGGCTATCTGACGATGCTCACCCTCATCGTTGTTTTTCTGAGGTGGTTCCAAACCGACGTCGTATATCCTTTCTACCATCCGCAACGCCTGCTAGGCTATTACGCGACGGCGGCGCTCCTATACGGCACAGTGGCCTTCATGGCGGGCCGCTGGAAAAAGAGGGACGAGATTCACAAGTTCTCCGAGGCTACCGACTGGATGTTCTTGATCCTTTTGTTCCTGACCACGCTCACCGGCCTGATGGTCAATCTTTTCCGGCTGGCCGAATGGCCCATGGCGACCTATATGATCTACGTCATCCACCTGGCGGTAGCGGTGCCGATGCTCGTGGTGGAGGTGCCATTTGGAAAGTGGTCGCACCTATTCTACCGCCCGCTGGCGCTTTACCTAGTGAAGGTGAGGGAGATCAGCCAACAAGCGGAAGAGGCGGGAGCGCAAACAGCGCCGGCGGCCGCTTGACCACGGTCTAAACTTGAATATGGAGGTGACGAAAATGACTACTACCGAAACAGCGCCAACCGAAAAAATGGTTTTTATCGGCCTGCACGGGCCGGACGACCCCGAGATCGCCATCCTGCCCTTCATGCTGGGCGTGGCCGCGCTGGCGATGGAGGTGCAGGTGACCATCCTTCTCCAGGGCCCGTCCGTCCTCTTGGCCCACAAGGGCATCGCCGAGCACGTCTTCTCGGGCTGCGAGGGCACATCACTTAAAAAACTCATGGACCAGTTCTTCGAGCTGGGCGGCAAGCTCTACATCTGCACGCCTTGCGTGGAATCCCGCAAAATCAGCAAGCAGGTGCTCGTCCAGGGCGCGCAATTGGTGAAGGCCGGCAAGGTCGTTTCCGATCTCCTGGAAGCCAAGACGACGCTCACGTTCTGACCTTGTCACGGGCCACTCGGCGCCGCTTTATGGTTCCTGATTACGAGGAGGCACAATGAGCGAAGGTAGGCCTGAAAAAATCACGATCGTCTCCACCTACGGCGGCGAAGATCCCGAGCGCGCCACCTACCCCTTCCTGACGGGCAACGCCGCGCTTGCCATGGACGTGGCCGCCACCATCGTTCTTCAGGGCAACGGCGTCACCGCGGCGACCAAGGGGATATACGAACACGTCCACGCCCCCGGCCAGGCTCCCCTCAAGCAGTTAGTGGACCAGTTCGTGGAGCTCGGCGGAACGCTGCTCGTCTGCATGCCCTGCATGGAGGCGCGAAGCATCACGAAGGACCAACTGGTGGAGGGCGCCCAGCCCGTGAAGTCGGCGCGGCTCGTCACGGAAATTTTAGAGTCAGGAGGCTCGGTCACTTACTGAGCGCCTGGAGGAGGCGTCATGTCCGTCATCGCCATATCGCGAGGCTCCCTGAGGGCCGCGACGCAACTGGCCCAAGGCCTCGGGGAGAGGCTTGGCAGCAGAGTGGCAAACCGCGAGGAGATTCTTGTCGCGGCTGAACGCTACGGCATAGGAGAGACGGGGCTTGAGATGCGGCACATTCTCTCCAAACATCCGCCAGGCTTTTGGGAACGCTACGCCGACGCCCGCCGCCACTATCTCGCATGCTTCAAGGCGGCGCTGCTTGATGCGGTCTTGGCGGGACCGCTCGTTTACCACGGCCATTTAGCCCACCTGCTTCTCCAGGAGGTCCCCTTCGTCTTGCGCGTGCGCGTCAATTCGCCGCTCGAAAATCGCGTGGAGGCCATGATGGCCGAACTGGGCGTCACGAGGTACGACGCAATCCGCAGAATTGAAGCCATAGACGACGAACGCAAGAGGTGGACTGAGTTCCTTTACGGCGTGGATCTAATGAGCCCCGCCCATTTTGACCTGGTCCTGAATCTTGGCAGGATGACCATCAGCGACGGCGTTGAAATGGTTGCCAACGAGGTGCAGAAAAAACCTTTTGCCCGAGCCGAAGACGCTCTTCGCGCCGTGAGAAACCTGCGCCTTGCAACCGTGGCCGAGGTGGCCTTGATGCACAACCCGGACACCTACGGCCTTTCTTTTGCAGTGACCGCCGACTCGGATGCCGGCAAAGTGAAAGTGGAAGGCCGGTTTGAAGCGGGCAATGGCCGGCTGATAGAAAGTCACGTACGCTCCGCCCTCTCGGGCCTTAAAGAGGCCAAGGAAGTCGAAGTGCGCGTGAAGGCTGGTTGAAAAATGGAAAGGGGCCTTGCATGGAATTGATCTCGCCCAACCGCGCCGTGAGTGGCGACGCAGCGGCCAGTTTGCAAAAACGGCTTGATGAGCTTGAAGAGAGAGTAAACGTGCTCGCCGCCAACTCCGCCGAAGACAACCTTTCAATGGTCGTGATGAGCGGCGACCTTGATCACATCCTGGCTGCCTTTGTCATTGCCACCGGCGCTTCCGCCATGTACGAAAAGGTGACCATGTTCTTCACGTTCTGGTCAATTCAGGCGTTGCGCGACCCAAAGAAGAGTCCGCCTCGCAAGGACTTCGTCGGCCGCCTTTTCTCTTGGATGCTCCCCAAGGGCGCCCCAGGCCTCAAATTGTCAAAAATGAACATGGGCGGGCTTGGCACGGGCATGCTCAAGCGGCTGATGAAAAAGAACAATGTGCTTGGGCTCGAGGAACTCCTTCGCCGCTCGGCTGACGCCGGAGTGCAGATATACATCTGCCAGATGAGCATGGATTTGATGGGACTGAAGCTTGAGGAGATGATAGATTACCCCGACCTCAAACTGGCGGGCGTCGCGACCTTTTTGGCTGAAGCGGGGACGAGCAAGGTCTCTCTCTTCATTTAGGGCCGCCCTTTACTAATTGAGCGGAAAGGGGCCAACCCCTTCCCCGCCCGGTTGGTAATTAAGGAGAGGTGAAAAAACCTGCATCTTTTGAAGGCGGCTTGGTATAATGGTGGGCTATGGAGTTTGTTGCCATGAAAATAGCTGACCTCATCGCCAAAGTGAAACGCCGGCCTTTTGTTTCGATTACGCGGGAGGATCTGGCGTCGCTTCTTCAAAGCACCACGACCCTTCGCGCGGACGATACGCTCCTTGCGGGCTGGATCCGGATTCTCTCTTTCGGAGAGACGATAATCGTGCAGGAAGAGACGCCCGAAGGAGAGATTCTCCTGCGCCAAATGCCTTCCCAGGAAGAGGCTGACAAGCTTGTCCAGGAAAGGCTTGCCACCTACGAGCGAATGTGGGACGGCTGCGGGTGCCAGATTAACTACAAGGATGGTTCCGGTAGCTGATCGCGGAGACACAACATATAGCTTGACATTTTGCCTTGACCCTATTATATTGTGGCAGAGCGGGTGCCTGTGCGATGCCAGGCCAAAAGGGAATCCGGTGAGAATCCGGGGCTGCCCCGCAGCGGTAAGCGAGAACGGTTCCACCAAAGGCACTGGCCTTTAAGGCTGGGAAGCGGTGGACGGTAGGAATCCGGCTCAGGCCGAAATGCTCGCAAGCCCGAAGACCTGCCCGCGGCGGCGCGCGAATTAGCGCGCGCCGTAAAACCTCAAGCGCCTCGCGGGAGGGCTACTTGAATGCGCGATTCCTTGACTAGCCGGCCTTTTGTCACCAACGGGACAAACCTTAAATGGGTAATCAAGCGAGACGGGTCCCGCATCCCATTTGACTTTGACAAAATCTTTTCTGCCATCGAGCGAGCCGGAGCCGCCACCGGGGAGTTTGGTGCTGAAGAGAGCGCGCTGCTTTCAGCGCAAGTCTTTAAGGTCCTCTGCCACAAGTTTGAGAAAGCGCCGCCTCACATAGAACACATCCAGGACGTGGTGGAACAGGCGCTCATTTCGGCGAATCACTTCGCGACGGCACGCGCCTACATCATCTACCGCGAGAAGCACGCGACGCTCAGAGAGGACGCGAGAACGGCGGTTGACGTAGAGAGTTCCATCAACGAGTACCTCGACCGGCTTGATTGGCGCGTCAATGCCAACGCCAACCAGGGTTATTCGCTGGGCGGCCTCATCCTAAACGTTTCAGGCAAGGTGGTGGCCAACTATTGGCTTAACCACGTTTACCCTCCAGAAGTGGGAGCAGCCCACCGCGATGGCGACATTCACATCCATGACCTGGACATGTTATCTGGGTACTGCGCCGGCTGGTCGTTGCGCATGCTCCTATCCGAAGGTATAAACGGCGTGCCTGGCAAAGTCGAAGCGGCGCCGCCAAAACACATGTCCAGCGCGGTGGGCCAAATCGTGAATTTTCTCGGCACGCTGCAAAACGAATGGGCAGGCGCGCAGGCCTTCAGCTCTTTCGATACCTACATGGCTCCATTCGTAAGAAAGGACAAAATGTCTTATGAGGAGGTGCGGCAGTGCATACAAGAAATGGTTTATAACCTTAACGTGCCTTCTCGCTGGGGAACCCAGACTCCTTTTACCAATCTCACCTTCGACTGGACGTGTCCTGACGACTTGAAGGAGCAACGCCCCTTCATCGGAGGCGAGGAGATGCCTTTTTTATACGGCGACCTGCAGCGAGAAATGGACCTCATAAACCGCGCCTACATTGACGTAATGGAGGCGGGAGACGCGAAGGGCAGGGTTTTTACCTTCCCGATTCCGACTTACAACATCACCCCGGAATTCCCTTGGGAAGACGATAACAGCACGCGGCTTTTCGCCATGACGGCCAAATACGGCCTCCCCTATTTTCAGAATTTTCTAAATTCCGACTTAAAGCCGAACATGATTCGCTCCATGTGCTGCCGCCTCCAACTTGACCTGCGCGAACTTCTAAAAAGAGGCAACGGTCTTTTCGGAAGCGCGGAACAGACGGGTTCCATTGGCGTGGTTACGATCAACTGCGCTAGGCTAGGGTACCTTCACAAAGGCGACAGGCGCGGCCTCCAAGAACGGCTCGACCACCTTTTAATCCTGGCCAAGTCCAGCCTTGAAATAAAACGAAAAGTCATTCAAAGGCTTATGGAGGCGGGACTATACCCATATACAATGAGATACTTGGGGACATTTCGCAACCATTTTTCGACCATCGGGGTTAATGGAATAAACGAAATGGTTCGCAACTTCACCGGTGGCAAAGAGGACATAACCAGCGACGGCGGCCGAGCAATGGCCGTTGAGTTCCTTGAGCGGGTTAGAGGCAGAATCATCGCCTTTCAGGAAGAAACTGGCCACCTATACAACCTTGAGGCGACCCCGGCCGAAGGCGCCACCTACCGCTTCGCGAAGGAGGACGCAAAACGATTCCCAAACATTCTGCAGGCAGGCACAAAGGACGCGCCGTACTACACCAACTCAAGCCAATTGCCAGTCGGTTTCACAGACGACCCATTTGAGGCTCTTGAGCACCAGGAACCGCTCCAGAGGCTTTACACCGGCGGCACCGTTCTGCATCTATATATGGCCGAAAAAATTACAAGCCCAGAGGCGTGCAGGAACCTGGTAAAGCGGGTTCTGGAACGTTTCAGAATTCCGTACATTACCGTTACTCCCACGTTCTCCATTTGCCCCAAACACGGGTACCTTTCCGGGGAACATAAGTACTGCCCACTATGCGACGAATATTTGCTTGCGGCAAAGCGAGCAGGGGCCGGCGTGGCTGGCTGACAATAATCGTATTCGCCTAAAACGCGACTGATCAAAAAGGAGCCAACGATGAGCGAAAAAGAACGGATAGCGCTTCGAGACGATGAGAGACAGCCTTGCGAAATATGGACGCGGGTTATGGGCTACCATAGGCCCGTGTCTTCATTCAACATTGGGAAAAAGTCGGAAGCAAGCGAACGCAAATATTTTCGCGAGGAGCCACATGACGCCCTTCCCCAAATCCAGCATCCCCACGTCCCCCTCGCGGAATCACGCCGGCCCTAGAAGAGGCCGCCAGGATGCCCAAAGAGGTTTTGCAAGTAGGCGGAATTACGCCCTTCACCACGCTGGATTTTCCAGGAAAGCTTGCAGCAGTGTTTTTTTGCCAGGGCTGCCCCTATGCATGCCCATATTGCCACAACCCGCATCTTCGCCCTTTTTCGGCCTCAGATCTAATACCGTGGCCTAGGATCACCTCCTTTCTGACCAGAAGGCGCGGAATGCTTGATGGGGTCGTCTTCAGCGGCGGAGAACCGACGATTCAACCGGCGCTTGTCAGCGCCTGCGAGGAAACCAGGACTATGGGTTTCAATGTCGCACTGCACACGGCCGGATCCTCGCCTAAAACGCTTGCCGCGGTCCTTCCTTTCGTAAGCTGGGTTGGCCTTGACATAAAAGCCCCTTTTGACGCCTACGAACAAGTAACGGGAGCGCCGAGAAGCGGGGAAAAGGCAAAAGCCAGCTTGGAAATCCTTTTGTCTAGTGGCCTCCCCTATGAATGCCGAACCACCTTCTGCGAACAGGCGCTGCCACCTGGCGAAATAATCAAGGTTGCCACCCAACTGGCCGAAATGGGGGTTAAAGACTACGCCCTCCAGGTCGGCCGCTCGATACAAGGCCAACGCCTAGCCTCGGCAAGCAATGTGAGAGCGGTCGCGCAGATAATGAAAAAACTTTTCCCCAATTTCGTACTACGTGACTGAGGACATCATACTTAGAATCAAGCCGCCACCCTGCATGAAAGACAAGGCCATTGCCTTGACTCTAGTGTCCGCCTGTCGTATCTTAGGGCGGAAGGAGGCCACATGGGAACCAGAGGACGCGAAATAGTCGGGATGAAAGTCGGAAAGCTCTTGAACCTTCTTAACGCGGCTTATGCCAGCGAGTGGCTTGCGTACTATCAGTACTGGCTCGGCGCCAAAATTATCAAGGGCCCAATGAAGGACGCGGTTGCCGCGGAACTGACGCTCCACGCGACCGAGGAGTTGAACCATGCAACGCTTTTGACGACGCGCATCATCCAACTGGGCGGCACCCCCGTCGTTGACCCAAAACAATGGTTCAAGCTGAGCCCTTGCGCCTACGACGCGCCGGAGGACCCGTACGTCGTCACGATCCTCGACCAGAACATCGCTGGCGAGCAGTGCGCCATATCGGCCTACAAAAAGCTGATGGACGCGACCAAGGACAAGGACATGGTCACCTACAATCTCGCGCTGACAATCCTTTCGCAAGAGGTCGAGCACGAGGAGGACCTTCAGAGCCTGAAGGAAGACCTTGACCTTATGGTCGCCCGGGGGCACAAGTAGAGCAAGACGCGGCCATACTAATTATTTCATCTTTCATACCAAGTGGCCGCGAAAAGATTACGATGTCACCACAGATCGAAGTACCGGGGTTTCGGCGTATCGGCGTCAGTGGCGCTTTTTCGCTCCGTTACCCCGTTACACCGTCATATCATTCCCTTCGTGCCCTTCGTGTCTTTGTGGTAAAAATGTTCTCTCCCCGCCTTCTACCACCCAAGGACGTGGGCGAACAAAAGCGGGGCGACGATGGTGGCGTCGGACTCGATGATGTACTTCGGAGTGTCTTTGCCGAGCTTGCCCCACGTTATCTTCTCGTTGGGAACCGCGCCGGAGTATGAGCCGTAGCTCGTCGTCGAATCGGATATCTGGCAGAAGTAGCCCCAGAGCGGAATGTCGTGCAGCCCCATGTCCTGGTAGAGCATAGGCACGACGCAGATCGGGAAGTCGCCGGAAATGCCGCCCGCGATCTGGAAGAAGCCTATGCCCGGGGCCGGCAGGGAGTTCTTCCTGTACCAGTCGGAGAGGGCGATCATGTATTCGATGCCCGTCCTCACGACGTGCACGTTCTTGACGTCGCCCTTCATCACGTGGGCCGAGAACATGTTGCCAAGCGTGGAGTCCTCCCAGCCCGGCACGAAGATGGGCAGGTTCTTTTTGGCCGCGGCCAACAGCCACGAACCT
This sequence comes from Acidobacteriota bacterium, assembly GCA_022759065.1. Taxonomy (GTDB): domain Bacteria; phylum Acidobacteriota; class UBA4820; order UBA4820; family DSQY01; genus JAEMPZ01. The sequence goes on from JAEMPZ010000227.1 coordinate 15,981, forward strand.
TGGGGGTCAATCTGGTAGGACTTTTCCAGTTTGCCTGACAGCAGAAGCTCGTAGAAAAACTCGTGGGGGAAAAGGCGCCGCCCCTTGGCCTCCGCGGCCTGCCAGCCTTGAAGCACCTCGCGCTCTATGCGCCGCATCGCCTCTTCCTCGGGGATGCAGGTATCGGTGACGCGGTTGAGGTGGCGGTTAAGCAGCTCCTCCTCGTCGGAGGGGGTAAGGTCGCGGTAGTGCGGCACGCGAACGTAGTGGTCGTGGGCCACGAGGTTGAAAACGTCCTCTTCGAGGTTGGCGCCGGTGCAGCAGATGCCGTGGACTTTGTCCTTGCGGATCATCTCGGCCAGTGACAAGCCGAGCTCTGCCGTGCTCATCGCGCCGCCGAGCGTTATGAGCATCCTGCCGCCCTGGTCGAGGTGGCGCTCGTAACCCTTGGCGGCGTCCATAAGCGCCGCGGCGTTGAAATGGCGAAAGTGGTGTTCCATGAACGCTGAAATGGGCCCCTTGCTCATAACTCGAACCTCCTTTGGGCGCGGCAACTTCGTGCTTCAAGCACCGCGCAAAAACATTTTATCCTATTTTGCCCGGCCGCCGCCACTTCGGGCGAACGCCCATTTCAGCTAAACGACCTGCTCATGGGCATTTCGGGCGCCATTGCACTTCCATCGCGCGATTGGGACGCTTCCGCCATTCTTGACACATCGCGGGATCAGCACCATACTTCGGTCTCAAGGAGGTTATGGATGGCTTACGACCTCAAGCCGGTTAAGGCCCCCCGCCTTGCTGGGGCGGCGCTACGGGTTATTGCCAGGCTCGCCGAAAGCGGCCTGGGAGGCAAGTTGCTGGGCGCAAGCCTGCTCAAGAGCGCCGGGCTTCCCATGATGCGCGAGGCCTTCACGGACGACGCGCCGTGGCCGCTTGGCGATTCAAGGCTCGTCACGTCGCCAGCGCCCTTGGGCGCGACGGCTGACTTGGCCCCTTTGGAGCGATTGGACGCGGGCGGCCCCGCTGGCTCTTTCGCCTTCGCGACGGCGCGCGATTTCACGAGGGCTTACCTGGAAGGGCGGACGACCCCGGAAAAAGTCGCCGAGGCTGTTATCGAGGCCACGCTGGCTTCCGAAAAAGCCGAGCCTCCCCAGCGCGCAATCATCGCCCAGGACCCGAAAGATCTTCGCGCCCAGGCCAAGGCCAGCGCGGCAAGGTGGCGCGAGGGAAGGCCGCTTGGGCCGCTTGACGGCGTGCCGGTCGCCGTGAAGGACGAGGTTGACCAGGCGCCCTATCCGACGACGGTAGGCACCTCCTTCCTGCGCGAAGCGTCAAAGGCCGACGCGGTGGCCGTCGCCAGACTTCGCGCGGCGGGAGCGCTGTTGATCGGCAAAGCCAACATGCACGAGATCGGGATCGGGGTAACCGGCGTCAACCCTCACCACGGCGCCGCCCGCAACCCTTACGACCCCTACAGGGCGACAGGCGGCTCTTCAAGCGGGCCAGCCTCCGCCGTCGCGTCGGGCCTTTGCCCCATCGCCCTCGGCGCGGACGGCGGAGGTTCGGTACGAATCCCCGCGGCGCTTTGCGGCATCACCGGCCTCAAACCTACGTTCGGACGAGTCAGCGAAACTGGCGCCGCGCCTCTCTGCTGGACGCTCGCGCACTTGGGGCCGTTGGGCGCAACGGTGCGAGACGTGGCGCTGGCTTACGGAATCATTGCCGGTCCAGAGGAGAGCGACCCGAACACGTCGCCGCAGCCCGTGCCGTCGCTGGATGGAATAACGGACGGGGACCTTCACGGTTTGCGCATCGGCATCTTCATGCCATGGTTCGAGGACGCCGAACCCGACGTGGTTGACGCGTGCCGCGCCGCCGTTGAAACGCTCGTTGCCAGAGGAGCGGTCATACGCCAGATCGAGATTCCCGAGCTTCACCTCCTTCAGACGGTGCACCTGGTGGCCATCGTCAGCGAAATGGCAACCGCCCACGAGCGATACAGGGCGGCCCACGGGCGCGACTATGGCCACGATACGAGGCTGTCGCTCGCCCTGGCCAGGATGCTGTCGAACCGCGACTACGTGCATGCCCAGCGCCTGCGCACGCGCCTCTGCCGCCATTTCGATGTCGCGCTCGAGGATGTTGACGTCATCGCCACGCCCACGACGGCTTGCACCGCGCCTCTAATCAGGCAAGACGTTCTTGATACTGGCGAATCGAACCTGGCGCAAACAACCGCGCTGATGCGCTTCGCCCAGGCCGCCAACTTGACTGGGCTGCCAGCGATTTCGGCGCCCGCCGGATACGACCGAAACGGGCTGCCGGTTGGTTTTCAGATGATGGGCCGCAGATGGGAAGAAGCGCTGCTTCTGCGCCTGGCGCGCGTTGTTGAACACTCGGTGGCGCGCCGCGCGCCGCGGCTGCTTCACAGCGTGCTGGAATGAGGTTTCGGCGTGCCAGCGTTAGTTCCTTACTGGCTGCGCTTTCGCATCAAAACTCCGCGCCTCGCTGCAGCTTGCTCTCGTGTTCATGGCGGTCGAGGGCCAGCTGCACGAGCTTGTCCAACAACGCCGGATAAGAAAGGCCCGTTGCCTCCCAGAGCTTCGGGTACATCGAAATCTTGGTGAAGCCGGGAAGCGTGTTGATCTCATTGACCAGCGCCGTGCCGTCCGGCTTTAGGAAAAAGTCCACCCGGCCCATGCCCTCGCATTCAAGCACCTTGAAGGCTTTGACGGCGAGGCCTCGGACGCGGTCTGAAATCCATGCCGGCAGATCGGCTGGAATCTTCAAAAGCGCTCCGTTCTCGTCAATGTACTTGGCTTCGTAGCTGTAGAATTCGTGGCAAGGAATGATCTCTCCGCACACCGAGGCCTTCGGCTCCTCGTTGCCAAGCACGGCGACCTCGATTTCACGCCCGGTGATCCCCTCTTCGATGATCGCCTTGCGGTCGAATCGCAACGCGCGCTCGACGGCCGGCGTCAAGTCCTCGCGCTTTTTAACTTTGGATATGCCTACCGACGAGCCGAGGTTGCAGGGCTTCACGAAAAGTGGCAAGCCAAGCTCCGCCGCAATGGCGTCCAGGTCATCCTTTGTCGAGCGCACGGAGGCGAAGCGCGGCGTGGGCAGCCCAGCGTCCCGAAGCAGCCGCTTCATGACATCCTTGTCCATCCCGACGGCGGAACCGAGAACCGAGGCCCCGACAAAGGGCGAGTCCAAAAGCCTCAGCAACCCTTGCAAGGAGCCGTCCTCTCCGAATGTCCCGTGCATGATGGGGAAGAAAACATCAATGCCCTGCCTCAACAAGCCCGTATCGGGATCTCGCAACGCGAGCGCCTCGCCAGGCCTCTTTACGGGAACGACCTCGGGGGCCCCTGAGTTCAGGGCTATCAGCTTGGGGTTGGAAGCATTGAGAATGAACGACGCGTCGGCTCCCAAGCGCCAGAGGCCCTGCTTGTCAACGCCCAGAAGCACCGGCTCGTATTTTTGCCTGTCCAGCGCCTCATAGATGCTCTTTGCGGACTGTATCGAAACCTCGTGCTCGCCGCTCTTTCCACCGAAGATGATCCCCACTCGCGTTTTCACCCTTGACCCTCCAATCTCGCGGCCATTCCTGCCACGAGCGATGCGGCCCTTCTGGCCGCGAGGGATAATGATAACATGC
>JAEMPZ010000185.1 GCA_022759065.1 Acidobacteriota bacterium
ATCTCTCATCTGTCCTTCGTTCCCTTGGTGCCTTCGTGGTGCCTTTGTTCCTCCCCTTCCATCTCTTTTTTCGGTTATACTTAGGTAATGAGGCGGGTTGGAGGGATCTCTGTTTTTGTTGTCATCCTGGCCATGATGGCCTGCGGGACAAAGGATGAGTGGCGCCCGGCGGCGCGGCTGGGCGTGCCGCCGCAGTTGGAAACCCTCTTTGCCGCGGCGAGCTGGCCCGGCTCCCCCCCATTTTCCGCAGTCCCGTTGAGGCCCTATGAGCGCGCCCACGATCTTGAGATCCTCCTTCTCTCGACTCACTCCACGGCTTTTGACGGCATAGTAGTCCAGGCCAGGTTTGCCCCCCTTTTCTCTCAATGGACAAAGCCCTTTCCCAAGAGCATGGAAGAGGGGCTCAGGCCTGACCTGGCCGCCAGCCTGGAGGGGCAGGATGGCTTGCTTGCTCTCCCGCTCACGGTTGACGCGCCGGTTCTTGTCTACAGAAAGGACCTCTGGAGAAAATATTTCTTGCCGGAGCCATCAAATTTGGCCGGCCTAAGAGAGGACATGATTGCCCTGCGCTCGTGGCGAAAGGAGTCGGGACAGCCGCTCTGTTCGTCCGTGCCCGAAACGCTCCTTTTCTGGTCTCTTGCGGCTAGTTTTGACGGGGAGAATTCAAGTTCGCTCTACAGCTCCTCAAAGGTCCACGTGTTGCGCTTTCTCAACGAGTTTGGCCTCAAGACAAAAGAGCCGAGGGATGTCTGGAACGCCCTGGCCTCCGGGCAGGCGGCGGCGGCTTTCATGATGGCGTCCCAAGCCGCCTCCCTGTGGAGGGAAGATGGCCCTTTGGGCCAATCGGCCGCCGTGGCACCGCTGCCTTCGGCATTCGGGGCGATGGCCGTGAACGATGGCTGGTGCGTCGTGGGCGAATCGCTTCCCGCACAAGCGCCGGGCGTGGCGAAATCGCTGGTCTCCTACGATTTTCAGGCGGCGGTTTCCAAGGCCGGGTTTCTTCCCGTTCTCGCCACGGCGCCCAAGCCAGATGGAGCGGCTTTCGCGGCGCTGTCTCGCACCAAACTGATTTCCTTTCCGATAGGTTGGGAGGAGGGGGCCTTTCTGAGGCAAGCCATAGCAGACGTGCTGGAAGGCAACGTGGATTCCGAGGAAGCCTTGCGGCGCGCCGAGGCCCGGCGCGTGGGAATGCCAAGCCCATGAGCAAACCAAAGTGGCGGTTGGGAATGGATAAAGACAGGCTAGTCGCAAATACAGATTGCAGGCTGTTAGTGGGGAAAAGTGTTGAGTATGAAGGCGGAAGCGTGAAGAGTTATGGGTTAAGAGTTAAGAGTTATGAGTTGTGGTGCTGTTATTTTTTTAACTCAAAACTCAAAACCCAAAACTCAAAACCTCTCTTGTGCGCGTTACGTCTAACGCCCTTCAACCTTCATAATTCAAACTTCATACTTGCCTTCTACAGCCCACGGCCTACAGCCTTCAGCGAAGGCGCGACGTTTCAGTCGAGGAGTTTCGGCGAAGCGGGGAGGGCGCGATGAAGCCGCTCGGCCTGGAAAGCCGCCTTGCGCGCTGGGGCGCCCGCGGCGGCTTTGTTCTCGCAGGCTCGGGGCTTCTCCTCCTGATTCTCTTCGCGACTGCGTGGGCATCCCAGGCAAGGCTTCTCTCCTTTGCGGTGGAGCAATACGCGAAAGATGAGGCTGACAGCCTCGCGAGGCTTCTCCTGTACGACCTGGCAGGCGATCAGAGGATAAAGGAGTGCGCCAGATACGAAGCCAGGATGGCGGAAATGAAAATGTCCAACGGAGCGGTCGAGCAAGGGCATGAGATATCCATGGGCCTGATGGAATTCGTCAGGAACAACCTGTCACTGCCGGACGCGATGGTTTGGGACGCGGCCAACCGCTTCGGTTACCAGGCGAGGCTGAGCGACGTCGTAAGGGCGAGATACCTTCTTTACAGGGAGGCGCTTTTGCGCGACCGCGAATCTCTCTCCGAGGACATGGACGCTCGCGTGACCTTCTCGGATCACCTGCGCGGCCTCTGGATCCATTCGCGAAACGGCCTTGTGGACATAAGGGCTGGGGAACCGATTCCCGAAAAGGGGGCCTCCGTGAGGGGCATGTCCGCCTCGACGTTTCCACTGTACGTGGAGGGCGCCTACTTCGCCGACGTGGCCGTGCTCTCGGACAGGGGCTACATTGAAAGCATTCGCCTGGGGCTGAGCCGCTCATTGGGCTGGCTGCAGGCCGGCCTTGCCCTATTCTTCGTCCTGGCCCTTTGCGGATGGGCATTGGGCTGGAGCGTGCTCATCAAGAACCTTCGCAAAACCGTGGTGGAGCCGGTCACTTCGCTTGCAAGGCGGATGGAGGCGTGGGAACAGGAAAGGCCGAGCTCCCCGCGGGATCCTGACGAGGCAAGATGGCTTTCAACCGCGTTCGAGGCTCTGCTAAGGCGAGTGGCCGAGCAGCGCCAGCAGCTCCTGAACGCGCAAAGACTGGGGTTGATGGAAAGAATCGGCGCCGGGCTTTCCCACGAACTCAACAACGCCATGAACCCCATAAGGCTTCGCCTGGACGAAATGCTCATGGAGGAGAACCCCCCTTCCAGAGAGGATCTCAAGGCGCTCAAGGAGCACATTCTTTCAGCCCAGCGAATCTTGAAAGACCTCTCGCTGCCAGGGAGGAAACCTTCCGGGCCGCCGGAACGCGTGTCGCCTGATGAGTGGCTGTCCCCCGCGCTTCGGCTCGTGGAGCCTCAATTTGAGCAAGGCCCGCGCCTCCTGCGGGAGGTTTCTGGCGCATGCGCGGTCATGGGCTGGCCGGAGGCGCTCGTGGAAATCGCCGTGAACCTGCTCCTTAACGCCCGCGACGCGGCGGCCACGAAAGGCAATGCCGGCGAGGTTATGGCCAGGCTTGCGCCAGGGGACGAGGGCTGGGCCGATTTTTCGGTCAGCGACAATGGCCCGGGAATTCCAGCCGAGGTTCGCGCCCACATCGGCGAGCCCTTCGTGACTTCCAAGAGTTCGGGCACCGGACTGGGGCTCTTCGTGGTGGACCTCCTGGTAAAGCGGATGGGCGGGACTGTTTCATTTGAAAATGCGCCTTCGGGCGGGACAACGGTCCGCGTGCGGCTTCCTTCCCCGGCCACGCGAAAGGATGGCGATGGACGAGCGGATTGAGGAAAGAAAACTTCGCCTTTTGATCGTCGAGGACGACGCGAGAACCCTGGAAGAGTTGACTCGCATCCTCTCGAGAAGGACGGAACTTGAGGTGATCGCGGCGGCGACGCCAAGCCAGGCGCTCCTGGCGCCGCCCGCCGACCTGGCGCTAATTGACGTCCGCCTTCCCGGCATGAGCGGCCTGGACCTCTTGCCGCGGCTTCGGGAACAAAATCCCGACCTTCTGGCGACCGTCATGACCGGCTTCGGCGAAGCCTCGACGGCGCGCGAGGCGAGAGAGCACGGCGCCGTGGACTTTCTCGAAAAGCCGCTGGATCTTCCGTACCTTCTGGTCGTCCTCAGGCAGCAAGAGCGGGAAGCGAAACTCAGGCGAAGCCTCAGGGCCGGAGCGGAACTGATGAGGACGGTCGTTGAAGGCATTCCCGACGGCCTCCTGATGACCAACACTTCAGGGGACCCTCTCTGGGGCAATGAGCTTGGCAGCGCCCTGTGGGGAATCGGCGGACATAAACCCGAAGAGACGGTCACCTATCAAGGACGCGTTTACAGGACGGAACGCTCCGCCTCGCTCGACAGGGTCTTGTGGCGGTGGGTTGACCTCACGAAGGCGCTTGAAGAGGAACGGCTCAAGAGCTACAGGAGCATGGCGAGGCTTTTGGCTCACGAGATACACAATCCGCTCACGCCCATGAGGCTCTGGCTTCAGGAGCTTGGCGCCGCGTCCCTGGCCGAGCCCGGCGGGGAAAAGCTCGCGCAGGAGGCCGTCGCGATTCTCCTCGACCAGGTGGAGAGGCTTTCCAAGCTGGCCGGGCGCTTCAAGGATCTTGCCGAGGACCGCCCCTTCCGCATGGAGGAGGTCCCTTTGGAACGCACGGTATCCGCGGTCTATCTGGCGCTTAAACCGGTAGCCGAAAAGGCGGGCGTCACCGTGCATATAAAGGTCCCTCCGGAAATCAGGGCAGTCGTTGACGAGGGGGCGCTCTACCAGGTCCTCTTCAACCTGCTAAGCAACGCAATAGAAGCGCAGCAGGGAAAAGAAGGGCAGGTCTTTGTTCAATGCAGCGCCGCCGAGAGTTCTGCGGCGGAGGTGATACTGGCGATCGAGGACCAGGGGGGCGGCCTGCCTCCAGAGGTGGCCGCCGCGCCGTTCACGCCGTACCTGACGACCAAGGAGGGAGGGACGGGCCTTGGCCTCCTGGTCTGCCGAGACCTGGCCCAACGAATGGGCGGAAGGCTTCTCATCGAGGACAAACCCGGAATCGGGCTGAAAGCAGGCGTCGCTCTCCGAACAAATGTGTGACAAGCGTCACAAAATTGCTTGAGAGCGGCCATCTGGCCTTGACAATCCAGGGAGGGAAAATTATAGTGGCCTCTTTGGAAGAGGAGGATGCGCTCATGAGAAAGATCGTCGTGATGGCGGTTTCGGCGAGCATGGCCATTTGCGCCTGGGCTGGCTCTGGCATCAAGTACAAGGGCGACATGAAAACGGAGGGCGGGATAGCCCAAGAGCAGAAGCAGCGCGCGAAGGAGATGAGCCCGGAAGAAAAAGAACAGATGCGAAAGATGGGAATGAACCCCGAAGGCATCATGGATTTTTCTTTTGAAGCCATGGCCGCCGACGGGAAGTTCAAGATGGTCTACCTGACCGATTACATGATGTTCCCAAAGGGCTCCTACATGTTGGGCGACAATGCGACGCGCAAGGCGTACTTCGTTTTTCCAGCTACCAAACAGTACATCGAGATGGGCGTGGACCAGATGAACGCGATGGCCAAATCCATGAAGATCACGCGCTCGAACCAGAAGGTGGACGTGACGCCCCTGCCGCCCAAGGTAATCAACGGGACGCCCTGCACCGGAAAACGGGTTCATATTTCCTACGACGCCGAAGCCACGGTCATGGGCTTTCATAACAAGAGCCATGAGGATTCGGTGACGGACTACTATACGAACCCGGCCATGGATGTAATGGCCCTCTTTGGCGGCCGCAACTGGCAGGCCCAGGGGCTTGCTACGGGGGACGAGGCCTTTGACAAGGAAATTCAGGCCAAGGTGGGCTTTCTTGGCTTCCCGGTCCAGGTCGTGATGCACCACACCAACAACGGCAAGGACCAGGGAACAACGACCCTGACCACCAGGGATGTTCAGATGGCGGTCATTCCAGCCTCCGAGTTCGTTTTGCCATCTGGTTACGCCAAGACGACGATGATGGGGATGATGATGCCAGGCGCGGGCGCTGAGGGCGAAACGGGTTCCGACGAAGGCCAGCCCAAGAAGCGGCCGTCGCTCAAGGATATGCTGAAAGGCCTCGGCCACTAACGCCAGAGCTTCTTAGCAAGCGAGAGGCGGCACTCTGTTTTAAGCCCAGGGGGCGTTTTTACCCCCCTGGGCTTGCAAGTGGCGGCAAAATCAGCTAGAATTATGCACTGTCATCCGGCGCCTTCAAGGCGGCGGAAATCGAAAAAGGGAGGAGGCGAAAGCGTGTGCCGCAAGTGACCGTTAAAGATGGCGAGAGCATCGAGGGCGCCATCCGGCGTTTCAAGCGCAAGTGCGAAAAGGCCGGCGTGCTCTCGGAACTGAAGAAGCGCCAGCATTATGAGAAGCCTAGCGTCAAGCGGAAGAAAAAGGCCATTGCCGCCCGCAAGAAGCTCCTCAAGCGTTTGGCTCAGGAACGCAAGTTCAACGCCTAGCAGGCTGTTAAGCCAAAATCAGGGCAGATAGATGGACGAAAGGACGCTCAAGGCCCTTGAGTGGGACCGCGTCCTCATGCTCCTGTCTTTGTGCGCTTCGACGGACGAAGGCAGGCGCCTGGCCGCGGGGCTGATTCCGGCTTTAGAGCCGAAGAGCGTCTCGCTGCGCCAGCAGCGCGTCAAGGAGTTCGCGGAGGGAGAAACTCTCTGTGGCCGCCTCTCTCTTGAAGGTTACCGCCGTTCCGAGACAAAAGCGCCCGAAGGCGTATCGCTGCCAGTTGAAACGCTGCGAAACCTCAGGACCAACCTGCGGATTTACCGGGCCGTTCTCGCATGGCTGCAAGACCCGTCTTGCGACAGGCCAGCCTTGCGCCAGGTGGCGCCCTCGTACGCAGAAGCGGCGAGCCTGGGCGCCCTGCTGGAGCGGGTTTTTGACGACAAGGGCGAGATTCGCGATGGCGCGAGCCCAGAGTTGCAGAGACTTCGCAACGAGCGCGAGGGGGCCAGAAGCCGCGTTTTTTCGATGATGGAGGAGATGGCGGCAAAGTTGGGAAGCGCGGTGTTGCGCCAGGAGAGTTGCACGGTTCGCAACGGGAGGCTCGTCCTTTCGGTGCAGGCCTCGCGCAAGTCGGAAGTTAAGGGCATCCTTCACGACAGCTCCTCGACGGGCGCGACTGCCTTCATAGAGCCGCTGGAAGCCGTCGAGCTGAACAACCGCCTCTCTGACTTGGACGCTCTTGAACGTGAGGAAATTGAGCGCATCCTGCTGGAGGTCTCGGCAAAGGCCAGCGCCTCTTCCGCGGCGCTTGAAGCGATCCAGACGGCGATAGAGGAGCTTGATCTCATAGCCGCCTGCGCCAGGTTCGGCCGCGCCGTCGCGGGCCGTTTTCCTGAAAGTGACTCGTCTGGCGCCATTTTCAAGATTGTCGAGGGGCGCCACCCGCTTCTCGATCCGAGGCTCAACGGCCTGCGGGCTCGCGCGTGGGGGGAGGCTGAAAGGCAAAACACCGTTCCGCTGAACCTCGAAATGGCCTATGGCAAAGTCCGGACTCTGGTAGTGAGCGGCCCTAACGCCGGCGGCAAGTCGGTCGCGCTGAAAACCGCCGGGCTTTTGTGCGCGATGAGCCAGGCGGGAATACCCGTTCCGGTGGCCGAAGGAAGCGTGTTCCCGCTCTTCGCTTTCTTTTACGCTTCCGTAGGCGACTCTCAGTCCATCCTTGATTCGCTCTCCACGTTTTCCGCGAGAATGGTTCATTTGAAGGAGGCGATCCGGGACTTGGGGGAGCCGTTTCTCGCTATCCTCGATGAGCTTGGTTCAGGGACCGACCCCGTTGAGGGGGCCGCGCTCGGGGAGGCCATTTTAGCCTACCTCCATGGCAGGAGGGGCTATATTCTTTGCAGCACCCACCAGGAGGCGCTCAAGGCCAGGGCCTGGATAACCCCCGGAATGGGAAACGGCTGCATGGAGTTTTCCGAAGGTGATCTCCGTCCCACATTCCGCCTGATCATGGGACGCGCCGGCCAAAGCAGGGCGCTTGAGACCGCGGAAGCGGCTGGCCTTCCTGCCGAGATTCTGGCCGCGGCGAGGGCATCCATGCCGAAGGAGGAGCGGCGCCTCAAAGAGGTGATTGAAGCGCTTGAAGCCGAAAAGGCGGCTTTGGGAGCGGAGAGAGCCATGGCCGCAGAGGCTCAGGAGGCGGCTAGGGGCTGGCAGGAGAGGCTTAAAGGGGAGATGGCCCTGCTGCAGGAAGCCAGAAAGCGCTTCGCGGAGGAGGAGTTGCCGAGGCGGATCAGGAAAGCGGAGGAACTGTTTCTTGGCGAGCTTAAATCCGAAGCGAGCCGCCAGGCGGTAAGGAGGGTGGCCAAGCGAGAAGCGCCCAGGGTGATTGAGTCGGCGGCCAGGGAGGCGGGCGTTGCTGTTTCAGGCGCGCGCGTTTGGTCGGCCATGCCTGATAAGGGCGATTGGGTTCTGGTCCGTGCATACGGCCTTAAGGGCAAAGTCACCGCCGTTGACCCGGCGACTATGAAATTGAGGGTTGACGTGGACGGCAAAACGCTCCAGGTGGGCGCGGCCGACGTTGAGCCGATCTCGGCGGGGGCAAGTGGCGTGCCCTCCCATGGAGGGTTTGCCGTGAACGCAAAAGCGGCCTCCAGCGAGATCAACCTTATCGGCCAGACGGTTGAAGAGGCGGTGCAGGCGCTCGACTCCTTCTTGGACAGGGCCACGATGGAAAGCCTTGGCCATGTTCGCGTCATTCATGGCATTGGGACCGGGCGGCTGAGAACGGGCATCCACGCTTACTTGAAGAAGAGCCCCTACGTAAAAAGCTACGAAGAGGCTCCACCATCAATGGGAGGCGCTGGTGCTACTTTGGTTACGCTTCGGGACGGCTAGTTGTACTAACGGCTTGCACAAAGAACAATGAAGCATTACATTACCAAAGGCGCGCCTAGGACCACTTCGGGCGCCACGCGAATTCGGCTTTGGGGCAATGTCGCTGAACGTTTGGCGTCAAATGCCAAACGCGGTGATTTCGGCACGAGGGTAAATGGCATCCGTAAATAGCGTCCAGGAGCTCAAAAACCTGGTTGATCCCATCGGCGTGTATGGTGAGTACGTTAGGCTGACCCGCAAAGGCAAGCGAAGCCTCGGGCTGTGCCCGTTCCATCGGGAAAAGACCCCGTCGTTCTCGGTTGATCAGGAAACCGGGCTGTTTTACTGCTTCGGCTGTCACAAGGGAGGAGACCTGCTCCGGTTTTTGCAAGACGTGGAGGGCTGCTCTTTTGGAGAGGCGCTGGAGATTCTGGCCAACCGGGCCGGAGTCACTTTATCGTTGACAACGGGACGCTCCAGCGGTTTTCCCATCGCGCCAGACCGGAAAGAGAGGTTGCGAAAAGCCCTGGCGTCAGCAGAAAGATATTTCAGGGCCGCCTTGAAATCCGAGCAAAAGGGGAGTCCGGTGCGGGCATACCTCGAGCAGCGGGGGCTTGACGGCGCCGCCGTCGAGACGTTTGCCCTCGGCTATGCTCCATTGAGCAGCGGCCTCTTGAACCATCTAGCCGGGGAGGGTTTTTCTCCGGAAGAAGCTATGGAATGCGGCCTCGTCGTGGAACGGGAACAGGGCGGCCGCGCGGAGCGTTTCCGTAACAGGCTGCTATTCCCCATAAGAGACGCAATGGGGCGCACCGTTGGTTTCGGCGGAAGAGCCATTGATGGCCAGGAGCCAAAGTATTTGAACTCGCCAGAGACGCCCGTGTTTCAAAAGCGTGACGTGCTTTTCGGGCTCTGCTGGACAAAAGAGGAAATACGCAAGAAGGGGCAGGCCGTCTTAGTGGAAGGGTACATGGATTTCGTTTCCGCATACAGGGCGGGCGTCTTGAACGTCGTGGCGGGACTGGGCACGGCGCTTTCGGCCGGGCAAGCCGCTCTGCTTGGCAGATACGCCAAAGAGGTCATCCTGAACTACGACGGCGATCCCGCCGGTTTGACGGCCGCCCAACGGGCCGTGCCGGTCCTTTTGAACCATTCGCTGGCCGTCAGAGTGGCCTCGCTTCCGGCCGGCAAGGATCCGGATGAGTGCATAAAGAGCGCTGGAGCGGAGGCCTACAGGCAGGCGCTGGCGGATTCGGTCCCATTCTTTCGTTTTTTGGTGGAACAGGCGCAGGCGAAAGCGGCCTTGGGAAGCGTGGACGGGCGTGTCGCTTTCGTTGATTCGCTGGCGGATTATCTCGCGGCGGTTCCCGACCCCTTGGCGCGGCAGGAGTTTGCCTGCGAAACGGCGGGCAGGGCCGGCCTTGATCCGAACCAGGTTATCAGGAGGCTTGCCGACAAGACGCGGGGGCAAAAAGAGGTGGCCGCGAAAGCCCCGGCCCAGGAGCCTTTGCGAGTGCCGATAAACGAACAGATGCTGATAAAAGGGCTTCGCCTTTTCCCCAAAGAGGGCGCCGCGATCTGCGCCACTCTGCCCGAGGAGTTGCGAAAGACCCTCGTCGTCGCCCCGCTGCTGGATGACCTGGCGAATGGCAAGGAACCCCAGGAGCCAGCCAGCCTGGCCATGCTGGCGTTCATTGACAATTCATGCCACGAGGCTCTTACGCTGGAAGCGGTCCGATCGGCGGTTCGCAGTTTATTGGCCAACCATCTTTTGGAGAAGCAGCGCCGCATTCGCCGCCAGATTGAAGATGCCGGACAGAGGCGGGACGCCCGGCTAGTCGAGGTTTTAAACCGTGAAATGATGGCTGTTGTAGAAGAAGTACGGGGGCTTCATGGAAGAACGGCTTGACGAATTTCTCGAAATCGTAGCGTATGCCCGCAAGAAGGGCTTCGTCAATTATGACGAAATCAACGATCTTTTGCCCCCCGACTTTCACTCCAGCGAGGGCATGGACATGCTCTTTCAGATGCTGGATGATGAGGGGATAGACGTCCTCGAAAAGGAGCCCGTGTCCGAAGAGCCGCCGGTCTATCCGGTCATCCCTCCGCGAGGGGCCATCACTTTTGACCCCGACCTGGAGAGGACGAACGATCCCGTCAAGATGTACCTCAGGGACATGGGCCAGACGCCGCTCTTGAACAGGGAAGGCGAGGTAAGGATCGCGAAGCGGATCGAGCGCGGCAAAAAAGTGATGATTAAGGCGCTTTCACGCTCGCGTTACGCGGCGCGCCTCATCCTCGATATCGGCGAGGAGATAAAGGCCGACCCCTCCAGGGCCGACCGCTACTTCTCCTTCTTTGAGGACGTTGACGACCAGGATGAAATAGCCGAGCGCGTCAAGGCGCAAATCGCCATCATTGACCGCATCAGCGAAATACAGGACGCGGTTGAAGACCTCGGCAGAAGGCTCGTAAAGCTCACAAGCCCGACGACCAAGCGGGCCCGGCAGCTTCGCTGGGCGATCAGCCGCCTCTACGTCGAGCTTACGCAGCGCATACGCTGCCTGGAGCTGACGACCAGGTTCATCAACGACATGATGAACTCCTTCAAGTACGCGAACCAGGAAGCCAAGGCGCTTGAAATGACGCTCAAGAGGCTTCATCGGCGCAAGGACAAAGCTTCGTCGAAGGCCCAGCAGGCCGAGCTTTCCAAGCGCATGCACGAGATAAAGGGCCGCATGAAGGAGATCGAGGAGAAGATGGGCTCTTCGATTGAAGAGGTGCAGCACATAGCTTCGCTCATAAGCCGCGGCGAAGTTGAGATGGAGAACGCGAAGAATGACCTGATCCAGGCCAACCTCCGGCTTGTCGTGTCAATCGCCAAGAAGTACACAAACCGCGGGCTTCAGTTTCTCGATCTCATCCAGGAGGGAAACATCGGCTTGATGAAAGCCGTCGAGAAGTTTGAATACCGGAGAGGGTATAAATTTTCCACCTATGCCACGTGGTGGATACGGCAGGCCATCACGAGGGCGATAGCCGACCAGGCCCGCACGATCCGCATACCGGTCCACATGATCGAAACCATCAACAAGCTGTTCAAAACCATGCGAACTCTGGTTCAAGAAATAGGCCGCGAGCCGACCCCGGAAGAAGTGGCCGAGCGAATGGGGATAACCGTGCCCAAGGTGCGCAAAATACTAAAGATCGCGCAGGAACCGATTTCCCTGGAGACGCCCATCGGCGAGGAAGAGGACAGCCACCTCGGAGACTTTATCGAGGACCAGGAGAAGCCGTCGCCGATGGAGCACGTCATAAACCAGGACAGGAAAGAGCACATCAATGAGCTGCTCCAGCAGTTGCCGGAAAGGGAGTCCAAAGTCATTCAGATGCGATTCGGCCTTGGGTATGACGCGGAACATACCCTGGAAGAGGTGGGAAAGGCCTTTGCCGTAACCCGCGAGAGGATTCGCCAGATCGAGGCAAAAGCGTTGCGAAAGCTTCCTTCCCGAAGCCGCCACCTCAAGGCGTTTCTGGAAGGCACGCGATGAGAGCGAAAGGGGAGAAACCATGACGGCGAAAAAAGTGATGATGTGGGGAATCGTGGTGGCGCTGGCCGGGCTTCTGGCTTCAACCGCCCAGGCTCAGTTGATCAAAGGCTTTGACATTACGGTCATTGCCCCGGACGGAAACCCGCTGAAGGGAGCAAGCGCCTCGTTAGTGGATCTTTCCAACGAGCTGAACCACTACGAAGGCCAGACCGACGATCACGGGGAGTTCATGGCTACCGGAATAACCTATTCCACTAAGGGATACAAGTTCACGGTGGAGTACAAAGGCGCCAAGGCAATGCGGTACATTCTTCCCGGCGACAAGGACCTGAAGGCAGATGACTCCGGCCAACGCAAAATCATGCTCACCGAAATCAACTACCTGAAGGTGGATCTTCGCAAGGCCACGGCCTTTCAGGGCGTTGCCAAAGATGCCGCGGGCCACCCGATTGTTGGCGCAAAGGTGACGGGAGTTGACCTCGACGACGAGACGAAGAGTTTCAACGCGACGACAAATAACAAAGGGGAGTACGAGCTGAACAACCTGCCATTCTCTGGCAAGGGGTACAAGCTGGCGCTCGAACAAGAGGGAAAGCAGCCATACGTAAAAATGCTGACCATTCCTCAATTGGGCGCGCTCAAGGTTGATTTCGATCTAGGCAACAAGGAAGAGGCCTCCGCGGTAGCAGCGGGCCCCTCTCCAGCACAGGAGGCTCGCGACCTTTACAACCTTGGCGACTACGAAGGGGCTTTGGCCAAGGTTGGCGACGCCCTCAAGGAAAACGACGAAGCCACCAAGAAGCCCGTTCTCCTTATCAAGGCTCAGTGTTTGGACAAGCTTGGCCGCTCGGCGGACGCGCTCGCCGCCTTTGAGGAGTTTAACAAGGCCTTCCCCGGGGACGTCGAAGTCGTGGGCGTCATGGCCCGCCTGGCGGCCGACGCCGGTGATGCCAAGAAGGCCGACGATTACAAAAAGCAGTACGTTGCAATGGGCGGCAAGATCACGGCCGAGAACTACAACAAGGGCGTGGAGGCCCTGAACGCGGGAAAGGCCAAAGAGGCGGCCACGCTTTTCGAGAAGGCCATACAGGACGATCCAAAGGACGCCGATGCCCACAGGGAACTGGCCCGTTGTCTGGCGCAGACCGGAGACTATGCTGGCGCGGTCAGCCACTTGAAAACTTACCTGAAGATGAAGCCTGACGCGCCAGATGCCGGCCAGTGGCAGGCGGCCATCCAGGCGCTCGAACCTCTCGCAAACCAGAAGAAGTAAGCCCCGATTTCGCGCGGAAAGCGCCCCCGGTTTTCCGGGGGCGCTTCCGTCATGCAAAGCGCCGATCAATCAGGAGCCCATCTTGTCCGAACCGAAGAGGGGGAATTGGAAGCGGCCCTTGCGCGCCATGACGGCGCGCGAATTGGGCTCATTCCTTGGCGCAGTAGCGCGCTGGAAGGAAGGCCGCGAAGAGCCGGTCGTCGGGCGGGTAAAGGAGTCCATCCAAGATCCCTTCGCGGTGCTTGTGGCTACCATTCTCTCGCTTAGAACGCGCGACGCGGTTACTTCTCGGGCCTTTGACCGGCTTTGGGAGCTTGCCAAAACACCGGCAGGCCTGCTTTCCATTCCCGCCGAGGAACTCGAACGGGCTATTCGTCCCGTCGGCTTCTATAAAACCAAGGCGAGGTCGCTGAGGGCCATTTGCGCGAGGCTCCTGGAGCATTGGGACGGGCGAGTGCCGGACGGCCTTGAGGATTTGCTTTCCCTTCCGGGCGTTGGGAGAAAAACCGCCAATTTAGTGCTCATTGAAGGATTCGGGAAAGAGGGCGTTTGCGTGGACACTCACGTCCACAGGATTCTCAACTGGTGGGGTTTCGTGAGGACCTCCAGCCCGGACGAGACGGAGCAGGAACTCAGGAGGATATTGCCAAAACGGTGGTGGATGCCCATCAATAGCCTTCTGGTCTCATTCGGCCAGGAGGTTTGCCGCCCCTCGGCCCCCCGCTGCCCCGAATGCCCTCTGGCTAAAAGGTGCCCGTACCCCGGAAAACGGGCATGACGCCTGTTATGCCCAGGCGCAATCAAAAACAAAGGCTTCGCCACAGAGACACAAAGGCCACAGAGGAAGGCCATGTGCAAAAGATCATTTGAGTGCCATCAATTTGCGCCCAAGACGCCACTTGTGGTAATATAACCAAACGGCTGGGGGCCCTTAGCTCAGCGGTGAGAGCCACCGGCTCATAACCGGTCGGTCCCAGGTTCGAATCCTGGAGGGCCCACCAAAGAAAGGAGCGTCCGTGCGTAACAAGCTCGGGCACCTGACAAAATTTGAATGCAAAAGGGGTGCAAGGTTGCGCCCCTTTTTTTACGCCGCCGCTTTGGCGCCGAATTTTATGAGGGGTGAAATCTGTGAATAGCATAGTATCCCAGCTTTTGAAGCTACAACAGTTAGATCTCACTATCCGCAAGACTGGCCACGACCTCCAGCAAATCCCCAAACAAAGCAAGCTGATTGATGAAAAGATCAAGGATGTTAAAGCTCCCTGGGAAGAGGCTCTCGCTGAAATGTCAGCCATCGAAAGCGCAGGGGGAGTTGAAGCCGGCTTGATGGAGATGGAAGAAAAGGAGCGGAGCCTGAGGCGCAAGATGCCGGAAATACGCACCAACGAGGAATACAGCGCGCTTCTAAAAGAGATAGACGCGACGAAGAAGGAGCGGGAGGCGGTCGAAGGCCGTTCCTTGAAAGCGATGGAGCGCTTGGAGGAACTTCGCAAGTCGTTGCCAAAGCTGGAGGCCGCTTACAAGAGTGGCGAGGAAAAGGTGGCCGCGGAACGGGCCGGGCTCAAGAAAGAACAGCAAAGGCTCGAGGCGCTGCTCCTCGAAGCGAAAAAAGAGCGGCAGGCCCTTCAATCCTCTTTGCACCCAGGCTGGTTCAGAAAGTACAACACCATCGCCGCGCAGAGGAACGGCCTGGCCGTGGCCGCTGTTAAGGGCGGCATCTGCCAGGGCTGCTTCATGAGCCTGCGCCCCAAGCTCATTCAGGATCTGCTGTACGGCGAAGAGGTGGTCTTTTGCGAAGGCTGCCAGAGGATACTGTACCTTGAAGAGAATCAGCCTGGCTCGTAGTGCTCAATCCCGCGGCCGAGCCAAAATGGCGCTCCCAAAAGCAGATGAGCAGATTGTTTAGCCTGAATAGTCTTGTGCCGAATTTTCATCGCGGAATTTGTGGCAAGGGCTTTATCGTGGCGCTTTTTTTGGCCGCGGCAATGTTTGCGCATTCAATTCCCGCGTTGGCATCGGAACCGGAAGATTTCCAGGTCATTAAGAGGCTGGTAGAGGAAGGAGCCACCGCAACGGCCCAGTCCCAGGCCAGCGCCTATCTCCAGGCCTACCCTCAGGGCGCAAACAGGGACAGGGTGGCATGTTGGCTCGGAGAAATTCTCGCCTGGAAGGGCGAGGCGAAGGAGGCGATTGCGCTTTTAGGGCAACCGCTCCCCGGCGTCCCGGAGCGCGAGCGAGGCGCCCTCAACCTCGCCAAAGCGCGAGCCTTGCTCGATTTGAAGCGGCCGGCTGAAGCGGCGCTTTTGCTTAAAAAACCTGGCGCCCTCTCCAAAGATGAAATGAACGCCTTCAGGCGGCTTAACGCCCGTTCCTACTTTGACTTGGACCAGCCCGCCGAAGCAGCCCAATCGCTGAAAATGATCCCCGAAAACCAAAGGGATGCCGCCGATGACTTCTTTTTGGGCCGGTGTCTGGCGCTCTCAGGCGACGACAAAGGCGCGCGGGAAGCGTACAGCGCGGCGCTTGGGTCAAACGTGAATGGGCTTGACGCCTCCGGCCAGATCAAGGCGCGCCTCGCGCTGGCCGGATGCGACTACAGGCTCAAGGATTACCAGGCGGCGATTCTGGCGGCCGAGCCGGTTGTCGGGACAGCGGGCTCCAGGGAGGCGATGCTTATTCAGGCCTGGGCGCTGCATGGCTCTGGTGATGACGCGAAAGCCTACGACATGGCGCGCAAAGCCGCGCCCCTCTCGGGTTGGGAGGACGCGGCGATGATCGCCCCGTTGCGGGAAGCGCTTCTTGCCAGGGATTTCAGCGCGGCCTCCAGCGCCGCCGCGGCCTTCATCAAAGCAAAGCCGGATTCGCCGCTTGCTTACGAAGCGCACCTTGGCCTCGCGCGCTCTATGGAGGATCGCGGCGATGCCCCCGGAGCCTTAAGCGAGCTTGAATCGGCGCTTCCAAACCTCCCCTCGGGGCAGCCAAAGTACGCCACCGCGATGAAAGCGGCCGAGCTCGCATGGAAAGAGTTGCGCGACTGGGACAGGGCGAAGCGCCATTTCGCCCTGGCGAAGGAAGTGGCGCCGGACGAAGCCGAGAAAGCCTCGGCGCTTCTTGAATTTGCCCGCGGCGCGTGGGAGCACGGCTCTTCGGGCGATGCTCTTTCCGCGCTGGCCGAACTTGTCAAGGATCATCCCGGCACGCCGCCGGTTCCAGGAGCCTACCTGCTTTTGGGCCAGATCCGTTGCGCCCAGGGAGACCGCGCCCAGGGGGCGCAAGCCTACCAGGTCGTGCTTGACTCATTTCCAGATGCCCCGGAATTTGCGCCGGCGGCCTTGGGGCTTGCCGAAGCCTTGTTTTCAGAAGGGAAACCCGACGAGGCGTCCAGCGCCATTGGCCTGACGCAAGGCCTGCCTCTCGATGGCGGCCTATCGGCCCGGAGGTCAGGGCTCTTCGCGCGCATTGCGCTGGAGCAGGGGAGGCCGGATGTGGCGCGGGCCGCGCTGCTTCAGGACTGGCAAGGTTGCGCGCCCTTGGCCAACGGGGATGAGAGCCGGTTTCTGATGGGCGCCGCACAGGTAGAGGCGGGCGATCTTGGGGACGCCTCGGAGTCCTTCTCGGAGCTTCAGGATTCCGGGCTGGAGCGCGCGGGAAGATTTAGGCTCGCCCGCGCTCTCTACAAGGCTGGGAAATACGAGGAATCAATGGCGCTGGTCGAAGGCCTGGCAGGCGGTGGAGGCGAGGAGGGCAGGACCGCCCTGTGGGCCCTGGCGTCCTGGCAAGCGGAGGCCGGGAAGAGCGATGAAGCCGGCGCGACGCTGCAAAGGCTTGCATCGTTGCAAGCTGACGATCCCCTGGTCGCGCTTGCCCAGCGGAAGATCGAGGTGGCGCTTTTGGCTTCGGAGGGGCCGGCGGCGGCCCTGCGGGTGATTCCCGCTTTTCTCGCGGCGGAACCGAAGAGCCCCGAACGTTCAGCCGACCTTCTGCGCGAAGCCAGGATCCGCCGCGCGGCGGGTGACGTCGAAGGAGCGGCCGCCGCGTACCGTGAGTATTTGGACCGGTTCCCCTCTGGAGAAGCCGGCGGCGAAGCCGCTCTCGGCATAGCCGACGGCGCGGCAAAAATGGGTGATTGGAGCAAGGCCAGGCAGGTTCTTCAGGCCGCGCCTCAAAGCGCTTCCAGAGACATGTTGTTGGGCGAAGCGTGCTTTCACCTCAGAGACATGCCCAGCGCCCAAGCGGCTTTTGAGGGCGCCATCGCCTCCAAAGGCCAGGGGCCTCTTTCCCAGGAGCAGTTGTTGGAAGCGCACTATAAAGCAGGAGTGGCGGCGGTCATCCAGGGGAAACTCGACGGCGCCCGCCTTCACTGGGCCACGTACGCCCAAAGCGCCAAGGCTCTTCCCGGCAACAGGGATGAGCTTTTTGACGTGGCTCTGTGGCTTCAAAAGCAGGGGGATTATGAGCCGGCGCTTGCCGCGCTTGGAAAGCTGCGCGACGCTTACCGCGACGCGGCTGTTGGTTTCCAGTACGGGTATACGCTTGAGCTGATGGGCCGGGCTGAAGACGCCTTGAGCGCCTACCTAAAAGTCGCATATGCCTCCTCGAATGCTCAATGGGCGCTCACCGCCCGCTACAGGGCCGCCGAACTGATGGTTTCGCTGGGGCGAAAGGATGACGCGATCGCGCTCTACCGAGAGCTCGTTGAAAGAACCCAGGGGACGGTGCAGGGAGACTACGCAAAAAAAAGGCTTGATCAGCTCCTGGGAAATCCGGCCGTCCCCCCATCCTCGCCTCCCAAGGAGAAAAAAGATGCGCCTGCCGCCCCCGCTGATTGACCTTTTGGCCAGAGGGCTCCTCCGCCAGCTTCAGGAGCGGCGCGTAATCGCCTGCGACCACCCAAGAGCCGCCGAAGAGAAAGTCGCCCGGCTAATAACCGAAGATTTAAGGATAGACGACGAATTGACCGAAGAGGCGCGCCTGGCGCTAGTGGAGCACCAGAAGGAGATGGCCGAAAACGAGATGGAGTATGGCCTGCTCGTTACGCGCGTCAAGGCCCAATTGGCCGCCAAACGCGGCTACATAACCGGCACGGGTCCTGGAAAGTTGCCCAGGGACAAGGCCCAGGATCTCGCGGCCAGAATCACCCGCCTTTTTCTCCAGGATCCGGACGTGGAGTACTTTGTAAAGGAACAGGAGCTTCGCGCATCGGTGCTTAGGGCCATTGAGGACGAGATGCGCCGCGATGCCCTGCGCGAGGAAAAGGCGCGCCAGAAGGTGCGTTCGATAAAGAGAAACATTCCCGAAGAGTCTGGCGAATTCCACGCGCTGTTCCAGCAGTTCTATCGCGAGCTCATTGACCGCGGGCTATGACCGGGCGGTGACGCTAGCGAGGATGAATCGAATCGGCCGCGATCATCGGCCGGATTGCTGATATGATAGAGTGACCAGAAGGGCGGGGGGCTTTGA
>JAEMPZ010000207.1 GCA_022759065.1 Acidobacteriota bacterium
CCCGCGGCCCTTGTATGGCTATCCCGGAAGGAGATGGCAACGATGATGGCGAGACCACGTGCGGCTGGGTTAGGCTTTCTTGTGACTGGCTCTCTGTTGGCCTGCGCGCAGCCGGCAAAGGTGAAGATAGATCCAGCAAAGGTACAGCTATTTGATTCCGGCGCCTCAAAAATCGTCAACGTGACCGTCCTGGACCAAAAGGGGCGGCCGATGGACAAGCCGAAACTTAAGTTCTCGAGCTCAAACCCTGAAGTGGCGGAAGTGGACGGGGCAGGGAAAGTGATGGCAAATAGCACTGGCGATGCTCAAGTGACGGTGACCGCGGGGAAGGTTAGCGCCAGCGTCCCGGTCATGGTTCGAATCGCTGCCTCCCTGAAGCTGGACTTTAGGGACAAATCTCAACTGGTTTCCGGCGTTCAAGGCCCCGCGAATTCGCAGGTGCCCCTTCTCGTAAGCGGCCTGGACGAAATGGGCAAGCCGGCCGACCTTTCCGTCGCGACGTTCGCCTCAAGCGACCCGAAAGTGGCCGTCCTTGACCAGCAGGGAGTTTTGACGATCCTCTCAAACGGCACGACCGATGTCTCGGTCTCGCTGGGCAAGACAAAAGCCACGCTGCGAGTTCCCGTGACCATTTTAGTGCCCATGGCCATCAAGCTACAGAGCCCATCTCTTACAGTCAAGGCCGGCGAATCGTCGCCTATCCCCTATGAGGTGATTTCGGACGCAGGGACGACGCTGAGCATAGTCCCACTGTTCACCAGTTCCGACCCAAGCGTGGCCAAGGTTGACGGCAACGGCCTTGTGACGGGCTTGTCAAGAGGAAGCGCGACGGTTTCAATACGCGCCGGCGATGCATCCAATAACGTTACGGTGAGCGTGCGCTGAAAATGAAGATTGGAATCAACGGCATGGGGCGAATCGGCAGGGGCCTTTTCAAGGCCCTGTGGAACAACCCCTATTTGGAAGTGGCCGCGGTCAACGACGTGGCCGAGGCCTCCATGATCGCCCACCTTTTGCGCCACGATTCCTACTACGGAGGGTGGGAGGCGGAAGTGGATTGCGCGGCCGGGCTCCTGCGCGTCAATGGCCGGGAGATCTCTTTTTTTCGGGAGGATGCCCCGGAAAGGATCCCCTGGAAAAGTTGCGGCGTCGAATGGGTCGTGGAAGCTACGGGACGATTCAAGGACCGCCAGGCATTATCCGGCCACTCATGCCCCGTGGTTTTGACCGCCGCCAGCAGGTCCGTGGATCGCCAGGTTGTCTTTGGCGTAAACCACGAGGCCATCAGGGATGGTGACAAGTACATTAGCGCCACCTCCTGCACGACCCACTGCGTGGCGCCGCCTTTATGGGCGCTAAACCGCGCATATGGCGCCAGGACGGTTCTTTTCAACACGGTCCACTGCTACAACGTCAGCCAGACATTGGTGGACGCTCCCAAAAGCGACCCAAGGCGCGCCCGAGCCGGCGCGCTTAACATGATACCGACGACTACCAGCGCCTCTATCGCGGTAGAGGAGGTCATCCCCGAACTTAGGGGAAAAGTCTGCGGCATGGCCATCCGCGTCCCGGCTCCCGCCGTCTCGCTCACGGAAATTATCGTTGAAGCGGAACGCCCCCCCAGAGACGCGGCGGAAGTAAACGCGCTGCTCTCCTCTGCCTCCTCGGGCGATTTGAAGGGGATACTATCCGTCTGCAACGAAGATCTGGTCTCCCAGGACTTTCGAGGGACGCCCTTTTCCTCGGTCATAGATGGCCCGCTGACCGCGGTCAATGGCGGGCTCATTCGAATAATAGCGTGGTACGATAACGAGCGCGGATACGTCATGCGGCTTCTGGACCTGTTAAACTATTTGCGCCTGGAGCGATGATGACGAGCCATTCGATGGGCGGCTTTTTGAGCGTAAGAGATGTCGAAGTTAGGGGGCAAAAGGTCTTTCTTCGGCTTGACTTGAACGTCCCCTTGGATGACGGCCGAATCCGGGATGACACGCGCATACAGGCGGCCTTGAAAACGGCAAGCTTTCTTTTGGAACATGGAGCGATGGTGGTGGCCTGTTCCCACCTCGGGAGGCCGAAGGGAAAATGCGTCCCCGCCCTGTCGCTCGCCCCCGTAGCCGAACGGCTGAGGCAACTTCTTCCCGGCCGCAACGTTCGCTTCGCCGCCGACGCCGTCGGGCCAAGCGCCGCCAGGCTCTCCAAGGAACTTAAACCTGGCGACCTTTTGCTTCTTGAGAACATTCGCTTCGAGCCAGGAGAGACAAGCGGAGATGTGGAGCTGGCCAGGGAGCTGTGGAAACTCGCTCCAGACCTCTACGTCAACGACGCGTTTGGCGCGGCTCACCGCCCGCACGCCTCCGTCTTCGCCCTGCCCAATCTGTACAAGAAGGTGGTCACGGGGTTTCTTCTGGAACGGGAGCTCGCGTATCTCGCCGGAAAACTTGGGACTCCTGAAAGGCCTTACCTCGCCATATTGGGCGGCGCGAAAGTCTCTGACAAAGTTCCCGTGCTTAAGGCGCTCGCGGACAAAGTGGACGCCTTGTGCATCGGGGGCGCGATGGCCTACACCTTCCTAGCTGCCAGGGGGATTGGCACGGGAGCTTCCCTCGTGGAAAAAGAGCAAATCCCGGCCGCGCGAGAAATCATGGAGAGCGCCGGACAAGCGGGCGTTTGCCTGTCTCTGCCCGGAGACCACATCGTGGCAAGGGCGATTGACGACGAGGCCGGGGCTCATGCGATCCCAACCCAGGCCATTCCAGACGGCATGATGGGCTTTGATATAGGCCCCGTCACCGCGCAAACCTACGCCGCCGTGACATCAAGGGCAAGGACCGTCCTCTGGAACGGCCCGATGGGCGTCTTTGAGAAGCCGGCCTTCGCGGCGGGCACCATCACCCTCGCCAAGGCTATGGCCGACAGCAAAGCCGTCACCGTGGTGGGCGGCGGAGACAGCGTGGCCGCGGTAAAGGCCGCGGGCGTAGGGGACAAGATCTCCCACATTTCGACCGGCGGCGGCGCGTCGCTGGAGCTTCTGGCCGGAACGGAATTGCCGGGACTACAGGTGCTTACCAGAAAGTGATCTCAAGTTCCGCGCCCCATCTCCATCGCGGAATTGGGGCCGCAAAGCAGAAGGGCGGGCCTTGTGGCCCGCCCTTTCATATTTCCGGTTTTCTCGGGCCGGCTACTCCACTTGAACGAAGTCTCCGGGGTGGATGTCTTCCGTGCTCAACAGGACTTTGACGCAGGCCGTGTTCGCTTCTGTTGTCAAAACGACCCCCTCGCCCAAAAACTTGCGGTAGCCCGCCGCCCCCTGGGCGGCGCTGGCAACGTCGCCAGCGGGCAGCCTCGTGTCAGCTGCGCTCGAGGATGAAGCCGGGGAAGTTCCGGCGGCTTCGGCCGTGCCAGCGGGCACTCTCGTGTCAGCCGAGGCGTTGCCAGATTTGTGAGGACGGAAAAGATCCTTCTCTCCAACGTCTATCTTCTGCTGCCTGAAGAGGTCATGGGTCGTGTCCAGTAGCGTGGTGTCGGCGTAGCGGTATATCCAGAACTTGTCGCCTGGCGCCAGTTTTTGAGCCGCGCCCAGGTCCACGTAGGCAATGTTATATCGCCCGACGCTTTCAAGCCTCTCTTCGGCCCAAATCACCCGGCCGGATGGCTTGCCCGATTCAGGCAAATAAACAGGGAGCTGCTGCGACGTCTTGATGTCCCATGGGATGGGAATAGGTTTGTAGGGAATCAGGCCGAAGCCGTACCTGATCTCGTCGCAGGACATGGTGATCTGAGCGATCGAGGAATGTTCCTGCGCGGAAATCACCTTTACGCGGCCCATGCGAAGGTACATTTTCCCGATGGCTTTGCCAGTCACCGGATGGGAGACGGTTTGCCCCTGCTGAATGATTGTGAACTCGCTCCCGTTCTCCACGCCTTCCGCCGTGCCACCGTTGATATATACCACGTCGCCTTGCGCGAGCGATTCGCGCGAGCGGTCGGTGCTGGCCACGATGCGCAGCGAAGGGAAGTGGTAGCCCGGCGATATGAAGCCGGAGCAGTAAACGTCATGCGCGTTCACGGGCGGCATCGGCGACTCCTCCTCCAACTCCACCCTATCGCCCCTGGCTGCAGCCACCTCCTCCTGCACTGGAACCTCTTCCCCGGCCATGCCAACGACTTTGGGGACCTTGATTAATAGAGGGTCGTCAGGGTATATCCAGTGAGCGTCCTTAATGTAAGGGTTATCATCCCAAATCTGGGGCCATAGAAGCCACGTGCCAAGCTTCTGCTGGGCCACTTGAGACAGGGTGTCTCCCTGCTTGATCTTGTAAACTTCGGCATCCTTCGGGATCTCTGGCAAAGTGTAGGGAGTCCAGTGGCCGTCGGCCACTTTTGACAGCGCCTTCGGTGGCGTCGGCGACCCCTTATACTCCCTAGCCTTTTTGGAGACATCGGGCGGCACCTGAGCCGCCGCCTGATCCTTGGCTTTTGGCGGGGTTTTTTCTTGAGCCCAGATAACGGGCCACGACGCCAGAACGACTAGGGCGGGAAGAACCATCAACCAGTTCCCTCTGCGCGTTTTCATCGCTCTCTCCCCTCTCACCGAAACTCCTCGATTGAAACCCTCACCTCCGATTAGGGCCTCATCCCGCGCCAACGGCGGGATTGGGGTCTCACGGGAGACACCGTCTCGAAAAGAGTTTATAGAACACGAAACCAAAAGTCAAGCTCCTTGCAATCGACCAATGGGCAACGTGCTATTTTCTCTCCTTCAGCGCTCGAAAAAGCTCCTTCAAGCGGGGTTCTTTCGGGTTAATTTTCTGGGCGGCCTCCAGGTAGGTGGCGCAACGGGCCAGAAGTCCCTCGTCCAGGTAGAACTGGCTCAAGTCAAGGAGATAGGTTACCTCCCAAGGATCGAGATTGACCGCCTGCAGAAAGGCCTTCTCAGCCGCGTGTTTTCCGCGGGCATCCGGCGCGGAAGCCATCGCTTTGCCCAGGAGGTGGTAACAGTCCGCCCGCCCTGGGTCGTAAAAGAGAGCCAGTTTAAGATACTGGGTGCATTCATATAACTGTTGCCCTTCGAACAGTTCCTGGGCGTAGTGAAAGAGCCTATCGGCCTCCTTTTGCTGGACCTCCCTCGCCTCCTGCCGGCCAGTCTTCGCCTGCTCCACCCGCTTGGCCTGGCAAGCCGCGGCGCCGCCCATGGCCGCCTCTACCCTGAGCCTTGCTTCAAGGAAAGACCCTTGGATCAAAAGGCACGCCTCGGTGCACTTTGCCTGCAGAAAAGTCACCTCCTTTGAGTACTTTTTGTAAACCTCCGGATGAAGGTTCCGCCTGTCCAGCCTGGCCATGAACGCATCGTGCGCCTGGGAGACGCTCTCCATGGAGGCCCCCTGTGGCACTCCAAGGACTTTCCACGGGTTCAGGCCGGGCGTTTGAAAGGCCGTCATGAGGTTCTCAATGGCTCCGGACTGAATGGATATCGTCCTCTGTTCATCCTCGATCGAATCGGCTAAAAACGAGAGCCTCGGAGGCTGGCCAGCGGCCGGGATGGTTTCGATGGCGCCAAAGAGCATCAGAAGGTATAGGATCCTGAGCATCTGGCCCTCTGGCATCGAGCCCGTTTGAAGCAGGTCAACCACCCTAATGGGCTTCTCGCATTGATAAAGGACAAATCCCTGCTGCGGCGTAAGGTTTATCTTAGCCAGGTCCAGGCCTTCCCGCCTGGCGACGCTCACTGACGGAGACTTCAGGACGGCGACGTCAGCGTCCGCCGCCTTTTCGGCGAGCGCTGGGACCAAAAGTTGAATTGGGACGCCGATAAGCCCTTTCCAACATGGGCCCCTGAGCTCGCTGAACCTTAAAACCTCGCCGGAAGGAACGCCGCCCAAACAGGCAAGCAGGGCATCCCGCTTCAGGTTCACCAGCCCCTGGCCGCTTTCTGGAAGGCCTTGCTCCAGGAAGAGAAGGTCCTCCAGCAGATCCGCCCTTGCAGGCGGGACGGCGAAACCAGCTTCCACCAGGCTCTTGCGCCAAAGGTCCCTGAAAGAGGCATGAACCAACGTTGCAACGCGCCCATGCCCCACAAGCAGGCCCAATTCCACCCCGGAAGTGGAAAAGGTTACGTAGCGGCGTTCCGCGTCAAGGATCGCGGAGGCCAAAAATTCAACAATGCGCATCGCTGGAAGAACCGGGGGAACGAAGTAAGGCGCGAGAGCCAGTTCCAGTTCGGAAGCTTCCAGAGGATGTCCGACCCACTTCACTACGCCCAGCCCGGACATCTCCTCAATTTGTTGAGACGGGAGTTCCCCTTGCCTGGCAAAAACCACGGCTGGAACCATCGCCCGCCTCTCTTGAAGCAATCTCAGAAAATCTATCCCTGACATCTCATCGGGATCGCCGTCCAAGAGCAAAAGCTCCGGTGGCGGAGGCTTGAGGATTTGGCTGGCCGACTCGACATCCCTGACCGGCACGATCTCCCACCCGGATGGGACGAATGAGGCGCATAGCTCCTCGATTCTCGCGTCCTTCGAGAAGACCGCCAACCGTTTCATTCAACGACGCCCCATTTGGCCAAAGCCGCCGCAAGCTCAGGCGCCGACTTGGCGGCCTCGACGAGAGGGACTCCGGCCACTGCGGCATCTGCCGCCTGGCGGACGGCGCGGGCCCCGGCGCGGGTACCTTGGGGGTGGCCATGGATGCCGCCTCCAAACTGCATTATCACGTCATTTCCGAAGAGGGCCACAACGGCGGCCACGTGGCCCGGATGGAGCCCGCCGGACGCTATGGGCATGGCAGCCTTGACGCCCGACCAGTCCTGGCCTTCAGCCCCGGCCCCCGGCTCCAAAGCCGCGGTCAAAGCGCTTGCGCTGCGGGCCACCTCACGCGCTTTTCCTTCCATTTTGCCCACTGCCGTGCCCACGTGAAGCTGGTCAATGCCCGCAAGCCTGGCGGAGCGCGCCAGGACGGCCATCGCTATTCCATGCGCCGGATTGCGGGTGAAGGCGGCGTGCATCGCCCTGTGGCCGTGGAGGATGAGACCAAGTTCGGCGTTTCTCAAACTCTGGACGCCGGACCATCCCGCGGTTATGAGGTCCACCATGGCAAAGCGCCCGCCCAAGTGGGCGACGAGCCCGGCCCTGCGAAGCATCGTTTCGGTTGGCGCCGTGACGTTAGGGATGTATCCCTTGGCCTCACCGGTTTCGTCCTCGGCCCGCTTCGCCGCGTCCAGGCAGGCTCTCAGCCGCTCTTCGAACGGACAGAAAGGCTGCGACGTGAGGTTTTCGTCGTCCTTGACCACGTCGCACCCTCCGGCCATCGCCTCGTAAAGCACCCTCGCCTGCTCCTTTGGAGGCAAGCCGATTTTGGGCTTGACGATGGTTCCCACGATAGGCCGGCCCTTGACGCCCAGCGCCTCGCGTATGCCGCGCAATCCTTTGGCCGGACCCGGAAAAGTCTTTACGAACTCTTGAGGGAACCGGGCCGCCTCCAGGCGAAGGGCCGCCACTTCTTTCATGCCGAATATGTTCCCGGCGACCGAGGAATAGACCTGCGCCATGTTCCCCGCCTCGAAAAGCACCGCTGGATAGGCTACCTCAACGGTGTTGCCCTCCATGGAGATGACGCGGGCGCGAAGCCGCTGCTGAAGCTCCGGCGTCAAAGCGCCAACGTCAGTCCACGTCCCTATGGAAGATTCCGCCGCTATTGCGTTTGCGGCCTCTTCCAGGCTGATGGTGCTGGCTTCGAGGTGGAAGCGGCAGCAGAGGTCGTCGTCATGAGGCGCTCCACCCAGGTCGAGGTACGGCAAGTTTTTGGGGCTCATCTTTACTCCTCTTTTCAAAGAAAAGAATAACACTAGCCATCGTCAAGTCAAAGCGGGTTCAAGGGCTGATGACAAAATATCCTTTAACAATCCCCTTTCGGTGATGAAGGCAGTCACGTATTTCAAGTGCACCTTGTCGAAAGCCGGGTTGCGAACAAGCACGCCGGCGGGAGCATCGGGCCACACTTCGGCCGGGTCTCGCTCCTCGACTTTCTCGTCCGCGTGGTCGCGCACGATCTTCAGCGTGTGGGTGGCGCAGTAGGCCGGCACGTCGTAGCGGGCGGCCACGAGGCAGAAAATACCCGTTCCCACCTTGTTGATTAAATATCCAGAGGGAAGAATCGCGTCGGCGCCGAATATGAACAGGTCAGCCCCATCAATGGCATACTTGGCCGCCGAGTCAACCATGTGGATCACTTCAACGCCGTTGGCGGCAAGTTCCCTGGCAGTGATTCTGCCCTGGTAGCGCGGCCTCGTCTCGGTATTCAGAACGCGGAATCTCTTTCCGAGGCGGTGGGCTTCGAGAAGGACCCCAACGGTGGAGCTTGAATGGCAGTGGGTGAAAACGGTCATCTTGTCCTGAATCAGCTCGGCTCCGGTCGCCGCGATGCGTTGCTCGTCCCTCGCTATTTCCGCAAGGAGCGCTTCGGCCGCCTCCGCGGCCCGGCCGGAGGAGGGACGAGCGGAAAGAAAGCGCGAAAGAAGGTTCCGCAGCATCGGCTCGTTGGGCCTTGCCGCGCAAAGAACCGCCGCCAAAGCCGGCCCATCGGCTAAGTTGCCATCGTCCATATCCCCCGCCAGCGCCATCAGCGCCGCCTTCGCTATGGCATTGGCCCCCTGAATCTCAAGGGAGCGAATTCTGCGTGCCGTTTCCTCCGCAAGCCGCCCGCTCATTCTATCGTCACCATCTCTTGGTGCGTCTTCCAGTAGTCCCAGGCATAGCCCATGTCGGCGTCTTCTTCCGCGTGAATTCGGAAGAGGGGCTCGCCCGCCATGACCGATTCTCCCACCTTTTTTAGCAGGTAGAGGCCCGCGCCCTGGTCAATCGGCGCCCCTGCGAGCTTGGCGCACGACGCCAACTGCTGGTTGTTGAGGGCGGTTATCTTTCCGGTCGCGGAGGCGAGAGCTTCCTTGACCACGGAACCGGGAGCCTTCGGTGGCTTTGCCCCCTGCATGGCAACGATGGCCTTCATTTTTTCGAGCGCCTGGCCCGAGGCGAGAACTTGTTCAGCCACCTTGCGCCCCTCGCCGCCTCTCAGCCTCGGGTCAAAATCAAGGATGCGCCCGGCGAGCTTGATGCACTTCTCCCTAAGATCGGCCGGCGCGTCGGGCGAGCCTGAAAGCACGGCCATGACGTCCTGCACTTCGAGGACAGGCCCGATTCCGCGCCCGATCGGCTGGCTTCCGTCGGTCACGAGGACCTCGATCGCCATGCCCATCTTTTCGCCAACATACTCGAAGAGCTTCTTCAGGTTCACGGCCCTGGACATCGTCGTCACCTTGGCCGTCGGCCCGACCGGAATGTCAATAAGGACATGCGTGGAGCCGGCGGCCTTTTTCTTTGATAGGATGGAGGCGATCATCTGCCCGACGGCGTCAATATTCAACGGCCGTTCGACCGAAATGATGATGTCGTCAGCGGGAGAGAGCGCCAGCGAGCCGCCCCAGGCCAGGCATCCGCTTTCCTTTTCAACGACGGCGCGCATCTGTTCAAGGCTCATGTCCACGTTAGCCAGAACCTCCATCGTATCGGCGGTTCCTGCTGGCGAAGTTATGGAGCGTGAGGAGGTTTTGGGAATGGTTAGGCCGTAAGCCGCCACAATCGGCACCACGACCATCGTCGTCCGGTTGCCGGGAATGCCGCCGATGCAGTGCTTGTCAACGACCATCTCCCTGCCCCAGTCAATCCGCTGGCCCTGCTCGACCATCGCCTGCGACAAGTAGTAAATCTCCTGCCTGTCCATGAACCCCTGGGCGCAACCGATGACAAAGGCGGTGAGCTCCACCTTTGAGTAACGGTTGGCTACGATGTCCCCGAGGATCTCGCGGTAGTCCTCCTGCCCAAGCATTTCGCCGTGGATCTTGGCGCGAACGTGTTCCACGGAGCGGACCGGGTCAAGGTGGTGCACCTCCACTTCGGCCCCTGGACGAGCGCCAAGGTTCCGGAAGGCGTACTCGCAGAGCCCCACCTCGCCCTTCGCCAGGAAGGATTCATCAATGACGTTCAGCACGCCTATGACGGAACGCCCGTTGCAGCGCACCTCCACCTTGCTCAGAGCGGCGAACCCCTGAGCCCTGCATAAGGGGCAGTCTTTCCTCAAGAAGACGACGTTTTCCTTGTAGGTATCAATCTTGACGGGCCTTACGCGCATTAGCTCCTCCTCGCTTTATTAGTATACGCCGCGCCTCGGTTTCTTGCCAGCCCCTGCCAGGGCCTAAATCCCGCGATGGAATTGGGGTGCCTTCGGCTCGATGGCTCCCCAATCCCTTCTGGGTGAACAACCATTTTGGCTAAACAACGTGCTCATAGGCCTTTAATGGCGCCGTTGTAGTCCCATCGCGGGATTGGGGCCCTACCCTCTCGCTCGCTTGCGGCGTCTAACGGCGCCGGGCCAGCTTTCAGGCACAAAGTGGGCTTCGAGCGCGGTCACGTCCACGCGGACGAGCCGGACGGATATCGCCTCTCCGACGCCGAGCTTGGCCCCCGAGTAAATCCCTCTCGCGCAAAGCCCGTCGCGGTCAACACGAATCCGGTCGTCATCAATCAGATGAAATGGACACAATCCCTCCACGAGGTGGTCCAGCAATTCCACGCGGATTCCCGCCCTGCCGAAACCAAGGACGATCGCTTCAAATAGGTCGCCGAGGCGCGTTGAAAGAAAGGCCATCTGATGCCATCGCTCAACTTCGCGCTCCGCCTCGTCGGACTGCCTCTCCGTAGCCGAGCACTGGGCCGCCACTTCTTCCAGCATCGCCCCTGGAGGCCGTCCGAACCCCAAGAGCGCCGCAAGCGACCTGTGAACCACCAGGTCCGGGTAGCGCCTTATGGGGCTCGTGAAATGGCAATAGGTCGAAAGCGCAAGCCCATAATGTCCGGCGTTCTTCGCGCTGTAGCGCGCCTGCATCATTCCTCGCAGAATAAGATACGCCACCAGCTTCTCCGCCCTGTGGCCTTTTGCTTTCGCGAGGACTTTCTGAAGCGTGAAGGGGTCGCCGAGGTCGCCCCGGCTCGCTTCGCCGAGACCCAAGGCGCACAGAAGCGGCCTTAACGGCTCGAGCCTCTTCGGGTCTGGCGGCTCGTGGACGCGGTAAAGGCAGGGCGCCTGGGCCTTGTCGAGAGCCTCGGCCACCGCGGTGTTGCAAAGCAACATGCACTCTTCCACCAGGCGATGCGACGCGAGGCGCTCGGAAGGCATGATCTCCTCGACGCGCCCCGAAAGGCCAAAGCGCAGAGTTGCTTCGGGAAGGTCGAGGTCCAGCGAGCCGCGCTTTTCTCTCTCGCGCCCGAGCAGCTCCGCCAGTTCGTTGAGGTGATGCAAAGCGGAGGAGATTTCTTCGCCATGGGTTGGCGCGCCGTCGAGGATGGCCTGCGCCTCCTTGTACGTCAGCCTGGCGCGAGACCTGATGACCCCCTTCGCGAAGCGGACGGAGCGCGCGCGGGCCTTCGCGTCAACAACGATCTCGGCCGTGAAAGTGAGCCGCTCCTCGCCCGGCACCAGCGAACAAAGGCCGGACGACAATCTTTCAGGGAGCATCGGGTAGGCCGTGCCAGGAAGGTAGGTGCTGTTTCCGCGCCGGAGCGCTTCATGGTCCATCGCGCCTCCTGGCTTGACGTAGTGCGAGACGTCGGCGATGTGGACAAACAGCCTGAAGTTAGCTCCCTCGCGCCTGATGGAAAGCGCGTCATCGAAATCCTTCGCGTCATCGGGGTCAATCGTGATGGCCGCAAGCTCCCGAAAATCGGTTCGTCCCCTTATGTCGGACGAGGAGGGCTTCTCTGGAAGCTCTTCCGCCTCCGCCATTACCTTCTTCGGAAACTCTTTCGTAAGATTGAAGCGCGCCTCGGCGGCCTTGACGGGCACCGATGGGTCGCCGAAATCGCCCAGCACGTCCGCCGACTCGGCTGACGGAGGGCCGTCGGAAAGTGAAACCAGCGCCACCGCGACCTTTCCCTCTCCGCCCGTGTTGCGGGGAAGGGCGATGGGCGTCCGGTCGAAACCAAACGGATAAAGGAAGCCGCCTTGGACAATGCCGGCGACGGGACGCTTCGAGCGTTCCAGAATCGCGGCCACTTCCCCTTCAGGGCCTTTGCCGCCAGGCACGTCGGCCAGCTTGCGAACCATGACGCGGTCACCGTCCAAGGCTCCAGCCGTTGCGTGAGGAGGAATGAAGATGTCCTTGTCCGCTTCATTCGCGCCATCTCTCGTGACAAAGCCGTAGCCGAAGCGCGAAGCGTGGTAGAGGCCGCTGATTTCCTTCGGAACGGCGGCTGCCTTGTAGCGCCCCCGTGAGACGCTTATCAGTCCTTGGTCCAGAAGATGTCCCAGAGTAGGCGCCAACGCTCGGCGCTCGCGCGGCGTAAGGCCAAGTTCCTGAGCCAGCCTGCTGCGGGTGACGCTCTCGCTTGGCTTAAGGCTCGCGAGATGGGCCAGCACCCGCTCCCGCATCGTCACGTTGAGAAGGCTCCCAACCGCCAGCGGCGGGGCTGGCACGCAACTGGTTCGATATGTTCGCCATTGAACAGCCGCCTCGGATTCTCAACGGCAAGCCTCCTCGCGGCCGCCCTGCCATACCTGTTGGCCAGCACTCTTACGGCCTCCCGAAACATGGGAGGACGCGCAGCGAGCCTGTGGGCGTCGGAGGCCACAACGGCGACCCATCCCAACTCAAGCAGGCGGAACGCCGTGCGCTGAACGGCCCCGCCGAAACCGCCTGTAATCGAGTGGGTGGTGATTTGAAAAAGCGTTCCTTCGCGGGCAAGTTCCGCCAGGCGCATCGGCTCGTCCCGCGAAAAGATGTACCGCTCAGGGTGTGCCAGGACAGGCTCCACGCCCGAAAGCCGCAGCCGGTAGAAGACATCTTCCGTTCCCGCGGGCAGAATCGCCAGCGGCAGCTCGACCAGAAGATACCGCCCGCCGAAACCGATCGTCAGTATTTCCTTCTTCGCGATCGCCTCCGCGAGGTCGTGGCGGTAGTAAACTTCCGCCCCTAACTGAAGCTCAACGCCCGAATCTTTTGCCCGTTCGCAAAGCTCGGCGAAGCGGTGCTTCAGCTCGTG
The DNA here is from genome assembly GCA_022759065.1 of Acidobacteriota bacterium. GTDB lineage: Bacteria > Acidobacteriota > UBA4820 > UBA4820 > DSQY01 > JAEMPZ01. The sequence continues at coordinate 13,092 of JAEMPZ010000207.1, forward strand.
AGGCTTATTGGGATAAGTGTCCGGACGAATGTGCGGCGTTGCGATGACGCGCGTGATGTTTTCCTCGCGCGCACGCTTCAGCCACGCCTCGGCCTCTTTGAAGCTCTCGACCCCGTCATCAACCCCGGGAAGAAGATGGCAGTGAACGTCAGTGTACATGCCGCGCAGAACCACCTTTCCGCCCGCCGATTGGGCGCAGGTAATATTATACCGCACGAAGAGTAGGAAGGATGAAGCGCGAAAGCAAGTTTTAAGTTGGAAGAAGAAAAGTACCACAACTCATAACTCCTAACTCCTAACCCTTCATACTTCATACTTTTCCCCACTAACAGTCTACAGCCTTTCCTTGCTGACAGGCTGCTGGTGCCTTTGACCAACTCGCCCTGATGGAGGATAATACCGGCTTTACGGGAGGGAGGACCCGAATGCCAAAACTCATCTATCTCGACAACGGCTCCACTTCATTTCCGAAGCCGGAAGAAGTTTACAGCTTCATGGATTCGTTTTACCGCCACTACGGCGTCAACCCCGGCCGCTCCGGCTACGAGCTCTGCATCGAATCGGGCGACATTCTGGAGCAAACCAGAAAACTTCTCAGCGATTTCTTCGGCGGAACAGATCCGAACAGGCTGGTCTTCGGCCTTAACTCCACCGACGGGCTCAACCAGGCTATCTTCGGGCTTTTGAAGCCTGGCGACCACGCCATAACCACCAACCTCGACCACAACTCGGTCCTTAGGCCTCTCTACCATCTTCACCTCGACGGCGTCGAGCTTGAGTATGTCCCCTTCGACTCGAAGGGCTTCGTGGACCCGGACGACTTCGAGCGGCGCTTCAAGAAAAACACCAAGCTTGTCGCGATGAACCACGGCTCGAACGTCATCGGCACCGTTCAGCCCATCGCCGAGATCGGCGCGCGTTGCAAAAAACACGGCATCCCTTTTCTCATTGACGCCTCGCAGACCGCCGGCATGGTTCCCATTGACATGGCAAAGCAGAACGTGGACGTTGTCGCCTTCACCGGCCACAAGTCGCTCATGGGGCCGATGGGAATCGGCGGGCTCTGCGTCGGCGAGGGGATTGAAATCCGCCAGACCCGCGCCGGCGGCACGGGCGTCCGCTCCGCGCAGAAGACCCACCTCGAAGAATACCCCTACCGCCTCGAATACGGCACGCCGAACCTTCTTGGGATCGCGGGCTTGAACGCGGGGCTCAAGTGGGTGAAGGCGAAAGGCCTGGAGGCGATACACGCGCGCGAGATGAAACTTACGCGGAAACTTCGGGACGGCCTGAAGAAGATTGAAGGCGTGACGCTCTACTGCCAGGACGACCTCGCGAATCACATCTCCGTCCTTCTATTCAACGTTGACGGCCTCGACCCCGCCAACACCGGCACAATGCTCGACGTGAACCACGATATCGCCTGCCGCACCGGCCTCCACTGCGCGCCCCTGGTCCACGAACAGCTCGGCACCGCCGAGATTCACGGCGCCGTCAGGTTCGGCATCGGACCCTTCAACACCGAGGAAGAGATAGACAAAGCCATCCAAGCCGTCGCCGAAATCGCCGAAGGACAAAGAAAAAAGAAACGCTGAACAAAGAAGAAAACCGGTCTCACCGCAAAGGCACAAAGGGCACAAAGGAAGGCGATGCGCAAAGGATAATTTTGAATGCTGAATTTTGAATGTTAAATTGGAGGACGCGGATCAAGAGCGCGGCTGGCCGCTGGCCGGCGGCGCTGGGCTGACTAGACCCACTTGACAATACGTACGCAATAACGTACTATTGCCTGTGGAGGCATGAATGACCACTCTCAAGGCAAGTGAAGCTCGCGCCAACCTCTACCGCCTCATTGACCGCGCGGCCGCGTCGCACGAGCCCGTTCTAATCACTGGCAAGAGAAGCAACGCGATTCTCGTTTCTGAAGACGACTGGCGTTCTATCGAAGAGACGCTTTTCCTCCTCTCGGTCCCAGGCATGCGCGAGTCTATCGTCGAAGGCATGGCTACCCCCCTCAGATCCTGTCTCAAGGAACTGAAGTGGTAGCTTGGCGTCTCGTCTACACCAAGCAGGCCCAGAAGGACGCCAAGAACCTTAAAACGGCGGGGCTGAAAGAGAGCGCCCTCGAACTGCTTGCCGTGCTGCAGCATGACCCCTTTCAGAACCCCCCTCCTTTCGAGAAGCTCCTGGGGGACCTGGCTGGGGCCTACTCTCGTAGGATCAATATCCACCATCGGCTCGTCTACCAGGTTTACAAGAAGGAACGAGTCGTAAAAATCCTCCGAATGTGGTCGCATTACGACTAGCCGGCCTAACAACTTTGCAGTGCAACAAATCAGATGGCTTGCGGCCCTCTGACTTTCTCACTCTCTCACTTTCTCACGCCTTCGCTCTGACCACCATGTCGTAAACCCAAAGCGCGGCGGCGATGCAGAGGGCCCAGAAGCCAAAGCCGTACCAGACCCAGCCGGGGTGGCCGGAGCGCTCAAATAAGCGGACGAGAAACGCGCCGAGCGAGGGCCCGACGCCGAAGCCGATGGCCAGCGGCAAAAAGCCGTATCCGATGTATAAGGCCAGCTTGTCCTTCGGCGCGATGACCGAAACATATTCGACCGACCGCGGGCTGAACATCATCTCGCCGATTGACCAGATGCCCAATGATATGCCAACGGCCCACGCGCCGAGGTTGGCGCCGAAGAGATTCACGGTCCCAACGGCAAACGCGGAGATTATTATGCCTGCCACCATGCTCGGCAGGGGCCTGAAGCGCCCCATCCATTTCCCTATGATCACCTGAAAGAGGACGATCATGATCGGGTCCACGGCCTGGAACCACTCGATGCGGGACTTCATGCTTGGATCGAGCGACGTTATGTACAATGGGATGTTCGTCCATATCTGGCTGTAAAGCGCCCAGACGCCTGAAAAGATTATGATGAAGCTCAGGAGCCGCCCGTCGCCAAAACGCTGGCGGTCAAGAAGCGCGTGGCTTCCCCAATTTTCCCCCGTTATTGATTTGCCCGCTAAATCCCATAAGAGATTGGCCGCTATCCAAACGGCAACCGTCAAAACGAGCGCGCCACCAGCCATTTCATAATGTCCGCCGATGAAATAGATCGCGGCGCAGCCTGCTGCCGTGATCATGAGGCGCGCGTTGCCGAGGACGACCGTCATTTCTCCAAGAACCTGAATCAGCGGTTTGGCTTTCGCCGACGCGTCAACGGGGAGGTTTTTGAAAAAGAGGAACGTAACGCCGAGCGCTGACGCCTCGACGATTCCAGAAGTCACGATGATAAGCGCCGGATGGCCGCTGGATATCCTCACTCCGTTGGCAAGAAATGGAGCAATGGAGGAACCGATGTTTATGACGGTGTAGTAGATCGAGAAACCCAAAGAGCGGTTCGCGTCGTCCGAGGAGGCCTTGACGGTGCCCGCTATCACCGGCTTGATCACCGCGCCCCCGAGTGCTATGACCATCAGGGCGGCGAGCATTCCGGGGTAGGTGGTCATGCTGCTTGCGAGGAAGTAGCCCGCGACCATTATAGCCAGCGAGACGACCATCGTTTCGCGGAAGCCATAGCGGTCTGCGAGCGCGCCCAAAAGTATGGGGAGGAAATAGCCCGCGAATAGGAGCATTCCGTAAAGCGCGTTTGCTCGGATGTCGCCGAAGCCAAGGTCCTGCGCCAGATAGACGATTAGGTAGTCCAGCATCGTGTACGAAGCCAGACAGTGAAGAAGCTCCACGGCGATGGCCGCCCAGAATGTCCCGTTGAACTTCCGCATCGAACCAGCAAGGCTTTCAGTCATGCGTTCTCCGTGCTATTAGAATGTGGCACCCAGCAAGTCCCGCCAGATTCCGGGTTGCGATGCTCTGCGCAAAGGAAATCCCGGAATGACGCTCTGAAGCGCACTCATCTCTCATCTCTCATCTCTCATCCATCATCCATCATCTCTCATCTGTCACCCACTTCAAGGCGGGCACGGCGGTGAACAGCACCGCGCAGCCGACGTCTGCTTCGTCAAGCCCAAGGTGGGCCGCGGCCATGCGCCTGTAGGCTTCGAGCTGAGGGGCGTAGGCGCTGGCTTCCCGGTTCATCCATTCCTCAACATTCCCAGCCGGAGCGCCTGTCTTGTAATCAACGACCACCGCGCCGTCGCGCGTCTTTACGAGCAGGTCCAGCCGCCCGGCAAGAATGCGCTCGGAAGTCTCAGCGACTTCGAGGCCATATTCCGGGAGACATTCGGCGCCTTCCCTCAACCTGGCAAACGGTTCGCATTTCCACGCACTCAAAGCTTCCGCAAGCGCCGTTGCCGCGCCGCGCCGCGCCTCATCAACACCCAACCCCTCTTTCAAGAAGGCGGCGGCAACACCGTCGGGCGAGGGAAGCGGGCGCCCCAGCGCGAGTGACTCGAAGAGCCTGTGCATGACCAATCCCCTCGCTCTTGCCCAAGGCTCGGGAACCTTTTCCGGGTAAGCTGACGGAAGGGCCGTCTCGTCATCAATCTCGCTAAGCCCGGAGGGCGAGTGGATCGTGTAGGGCAAGCGCTGCGGCTCGAAGGGAGGCGCTTCCAACACCAACAGCTTAGTTGGCGCTTGCGCGCCTTCAGCGGCTGCAATCTCCGGGTCTTCGAGAAGGCGGGCGGGAATGTTCTCAAAGACGCACTCCTCGAACGCCTCATAAAGCCAGTCGGCCATTCCGCGGCTATTGCCGCCGCCGCTCTCTTCCTTCTTGCGGGGGCGCAAAGCGCTGAGCGCAAGCCCCTCGCGAGCCCTCGTGGCCGCGACGTACATGAGCCTTTTGTGTTCGGCGAGGCTCCTTTTGAATTCAAGCTCTTGAAGCAGTTGGAACCCGAGCGTCTTCTCGCCGGTGCGCCGGTCGGCGCAAACGGCGGCAAGTTCCAGGCGCTCTCTTCCGGGAACGCGCCCCATGATGAAAGGCTGCCCGTCGTTCTCGCGGCCTCTTTTGGGAAGGTAATCGAGACCTGCCGCGAAAACGAAGTCGAATTCGAGCCCTTTGGCCTTGTGGATCGTCATCAGCGAAACGCTGGAAAAGGCGGCGGCGGGATCCGGCGGAGTGTAGGCAGCGCCAAGTTTCCTCTCCACGCTTTCTATGGCCTCCTCGCCAACGCCCGCCTTTGCAAGAAGGCCGATGTATGCAAGCGCGTTGGCGACCGCGCTCTTCCCCCACCTTCGCGCAAAAGCGGAGGGGCCGTCAAGTTCCTCCCAAAGAGCCAAAAGGCTCTGGCTCAGGTCACCGCGCCCGAAAGTGCCGAGAAAAGGTTCGCTGGCCCTCCCAAATGCCCCGACGCGCCCATCAGCGTCGGTTTGTGACAGGACGCGATCCCCCCCC
>JAEMPZ010000102.1:0-2454 GCA_022759065.1 Acidobacteriota bacterium
CCCGCTCACCAAAAAGACCGAGCTTATTCCCCTGCTCAGGCCCGAGTGGAAGAGAACGGAGTAGAATGGCATGGAGACGCCTGCTAACTCAAGCCAGGGAGCAGAGGAAAAGGCCCAGTCATCGCTTGATTTTATCCGTCAGGCCGTTGCCTCAGATCTGCAGTCGGGCAAATGTTCGGGGGTGGTCACCCGCTTCCCCCCCGAGCCGAACGGCTACTTGCACATCGGCCACGCCAAATCCATCTGCCTGAATTTTGGCATAGCCAAGGAGTTCGGCGGCCGCTGCCACCTCCGCTTCGACGATACCAACCCGTCAAAGGAGGAGCAGGAATACGTTGACTCCATCCAGGAGGACGTCCGCTGGCTCGGTTGGGACTGGGGGCCTCACCTTTATTACGCATCGAACTACTTCCAGCAGCTATACGATTGGGCCCTCTATTTGATTCGGGCCGGGAAGGCTTACGTGTGCGACCTGAACGCCGACGAAATGCGCGCCTATCGTGGCACGTTGAGGGAGCCCGGCAGGGAAAGCCCATACCGCAACCGTTCAATCGCGGAGAACCTCCGCCTATTCGAGAGGATGAAGGCCGGGGAGTTTCCAGACGGCTCGCGCACGCTCCGGGCCAAAATTGACATGGCGCACGCCAACCTCAACATGCGCGACCCGGTCCTTTACAGGATACTCCACGCCCCCCACCACAGAACCGGCGACAAATGGTGCATCTATCCGATGTACGACTTCGCGCACGGCCAAAGCGACGCGATAGAGGGGATCACCCATTCAATCTGCACCCTCGAATTCGAGGACCACAGGCCCCTTTACGAATGGTTCATAGAGAACCTCCCCGTCCCTCACAAACCGCGCCAGTACGAGTTCGCCCGGCTTAATATCACCTACACGGTGCTCTCCAAGCGCAAGCTACTTGATCTGGTGCAGGGCGGGTGCGTCTCCGGATGGGACGACCCCAGAATGCCGACGCTCGCCGGACTGCGCCGCCGTGGCTACACGCCGGAGGCCATTCGGGCCTTCTGCGACAAGATAGGCGTGGCGAAGAGCAACAGCACCGTTGACGTGGCCTTCCTCGAGGAGTGCTTGAGGGACGACCTGAACAAGCGCGCGCTTCGCCGCATGGCCGTCCTGCAGCCTTTGAAGGTGGTGCTCGAAAACTATCCAGATGGCCGCGGCGAGACGTTTGAACTTCCAAATAATCCAGAGGATCCCGCGGCCGGAACCAGGGCCGTTCCCTTTACCAAATCGCTCTTCATCGAGAGGGAGGACTTTCAGGAAGACCCGCCGAAGAAATTCTTCAGGCTGGCGCCCGGGCGCGAGGTGCGCCTGCGCGGCGCTTATCTAGTCACATGCACCGGCGTCATCAAGAACGATGGCGGAGAGGTCATCGAGCTTCGCTGCAAGGTGGACCACGCGACGCGCGGCGGCTCCGCGCCGGACGGCCGATCGCCGAAGGCGACGCTTCACTGGGTAAGCGCCTCCCACGCCGTTGACGCGACCGTGAGGCTTTACGACCGGCTTTTCGCCAAGCCCAACCCTGACGAATATCCCGAAGGCGCGGATTACAAAGCCAATCTGAACCCCAGGTCGCTGGTGGTTTTGGAAGGGTGCAAGCTGGAGCCGGGCCTTAAAGAAGCAAAACCTGGAGACCGCTTTCAGTTTGAAAGGCAGGGGTACTTCTGTTGTGATCCAGATTCCGGTGAAGGACGCCTGGTTTTCAACCGGACAGCCACTCTTAAGGACGCGTGGGCGAAGATTCAGGCCAGGACTGGGGGAGGGAAGATCGTGAAGGGTGAAGGGTGAAGAGGTGAAGCGTTAAAAGGTGAAGAGTTAAGAGGTAAAGCGTGAAGAGGTTCAAGGTACTTCTTTACTCTTTACTCTTTACTCTTTACTCTTTACTCTCACCCTCTTATCCTCGCGGGAGGGCCCATTGAATCTCTTGACAATTCTCGGGCTCGCGGTCGCGCTTTCCATGGACGCCCTCGCGGTCGCGGTGGCCGTGGGCGTGAAGATCGGCGGCGTCTCAAGGCGCCAGACGTTTCGTCTCGCTTTCCATTTCGGCCTCTTCCAGTCGCTTATGCCGCTTTTGGGCTGGTCGGCCGGAATGACCGTGGCTTCCGTGATTCAATCCTTCGACCACTTCGCCGCTTTTGCGCTTCTTGCCCTCGTTGGCGGCCACATGGTTTGGGCGGGGGTTCGTTCCAGGGAAGAGAGCGAGGCGGCGCTCAAGGACGATCCCACGCGCGGACTTAGCCTGCTCGCATTGAGCGTCGCGACCAGCCTTGACGCCCTGGCGGTGGGCTTCAGTTTGTCGCTCATAAATGTTTCGGTCTGGTGGCCGGCTCTTCTTATCGGCTTGGTGTGCGCCGCCATTACCGCGGCCGGACTTCAGGCCGGGCGCCTGCTGGCGCGGCTCTCATGGATGCGCCGCGCGGCGGACCTTT